>JABMSA010000560.1 GCA_013202185.1 Planctomycetota bacterium | reverse complement strand
GTGCTGGGGGTTGCGCTGCTGGTCATGGACTACGCGGCGAAGCACGGCATCGAAATGGCCGCCGCCGCCGCGCTGGGCGTTGATACGTCCGTCGAAGCGGTCTCCATCAAGGTCCTCCAGTCCAGCGTGTCGATAGAGGGCCTGCAGATATCAAACCCCAAGGGTTACAAGAGCGTCCGCCTCTTGGCACTCGGGTCGGGCACGGTGTCGTGCGACGTCCCCACGCTCCTCTCGGACGAGGTGCGCGTGAAGGAGATCATCCTGGATGAGCCCGACGTGACGATCGAGATGAAGCCCGGCGTGCCGCCGAAAAGCAACATCGGCGAACTGCTGGACAACCTGGACTCCGGGCAGCCCACCCCGGAAGAGAAGCAAAAGCAGAAGCACTTCAAGATTGACCTCATACGCGTGACCAACACCAGGGTGCGTTTCCATACTCTTGACGGCAAAACGGCGGACGTCGTACTCCCCGAGATCGAGATGCGCGACGTCAAGAACGCCGACGGCACCCCGGTCGTTTTCGCCGACGTTCTCGGGCAGATTCTGGCGAGGATCGGGGCGTCTTCCCTCGAGCAGGCCAAGGGCGTAGTGCCCAAGGAATTCCGCTCGGCGTACGGCAAGACGCTCGGCTCCGCGAAGAGCCTCATCGCAAGAGGAACGGACGCCAAGCCAGGTCTCTTCGGAGACATTTTCGGCAAGAAGAAGAACAAGTAGCAGCCGCCCAAGCCGCGCGACGGCCAGCCGCTCGCCCGCCGGCCGGTGCGCGACCACATTGCGCACAATCAACCCGCCTCAAGAGACCAACCGCGCGCACCCTCAAGCCCCAGCGCATCCTCTCGCGCCACACAGGCGCCGGAAACAAAAGCGCCACCGGCGCATTTTTTTCTCATTGAAACCGCCGCCGCACAATGGTACACTTTCAGGCACGACAACGGCCAGGCCGCGATTTTTTGCCGCGTGGCTCATGAGGCGGTCCGCACGCCGTAATCGCCGCCGGAAAAACGTCGGGAGATACCCGTGGTCAACTCGAGCAAGCTTGCATCAGCGGCGCTGAGTGTTGCCGGTTTGATGATCTGCGCGAATGCGGCCTTCGCCGCTGACGGCATTGCCATCGCCACGCACCGCGAGCAACGCGGCGACCTCTGCTTTGGCGTGGGGCGAATGGTTTTTGGCGACCTCGTGCGCCACGACATCAAAGACAGCCGCGTGGTAAAAAGTACCGTGATATACAAGGGCAAGGCACGGGCGGCTTGTATCAATTTTGCCGGGGAAAAGGTGGCGTTCCTCAAGCTCGACGGCCACGTGTGCGTGATCAATATCGACGGCACCGGCTTCAAGGAACTCACCAACTCGAAAAGCCACAACGGCAGCGCCATGGACTGGCCCATGGGGGATTGGGTGTACTACACGCAGGAAGCCCGGCCGCCCAGGGGAGGCTTCAGGCAGATCGTCGACACCGACAACAAGACCTGGGGCCAGCGCGTCCGCGAGCAGCTCCGAGACCAGAAGACCATTCGCCGCATCAACATCCAAACGGGCGACGACGAATGGGTAGCCGTGACCTCGGGGCCCATCTGGCAGTTGTACCTCACCGCGCGCGCCACGAAAAGCTCGGGCCGATATGCCATAACCGGCGGGCTCTTTGATTTCGGCCGACCGCGCCGGCGATTCAATCGGCGCGGCCTCGCCTGCGGTTCCGGAGTATCGGCCAGTGGCCGCTTCGTGTGCGAGGTCGACCCGACAAAGGAACACGATTACCTGAGAATCTGGGACTGGAACCTCACCGGGATCATCCGCCTATTCAAGGTCAACGAGTGGAACCTGCACAACAACGACGGCCGCAAATATTTCTACCGGCCACGCTGGGCGGTCAATTCCGACGACTGGGTGATCCTCACCAACGGCACCGACCCCAACTGCGGCTATCAGTCGAACATGGTACTTTACAACTGGCGCGAAAAGACGCAGATACAGGTGACGAGCAATCCGCTCGATACCGACGAGAACGACGAAGGCGAGGATTTCTGGCTGGCTGGCGTTCCCGCCGATTTCCCTCCGCCGGCCGAAGACGAAACCCCAACGGCAACCCCGCCCCGCCCACGCATCAAGCAGCATCCTTTCGAAGTCGAAGCAAAGCTCACGGCAATCACAAAAGCACCCCGGCCCGCCGAGATGGCCCCCTACAGCGATGCGCTCGTTGTCTTTGAATATGAGGTGCAAAAAGTAATCAGAGGCACCTGCACACAAAAGAATCTTCGCGTGGCGCACTGGGGCGTGCTCGACACACAAGAGACCCGCGCCACTCGAATGAAGCTCGGAACCCGCGTCGACCTGATCGCAGTCGCATTCGAGAATCATCCGGACCTCGAGGGCGAGTTCATCAGGAATGCGCTGCCGGAAAACCACGACCTCCCGCTGTACTACAGTGAGGTATTCTTCGGCATCAACGCCGGCCTGCGCCCGCTCACACAGGAGCACCTCCGCACGCTCAGCTCGCCCGACATCAAGAAAAGCGTTGCCGGCGCACTCGCACTGGGCAAGCTCTTTGATCCGGAACAGGCAACGGCGGCAAAGCCCGTGCCGGGGGCCGTTCTGGGCGCCCTCAGGACCAGGCTGCGTGCACGCTGCTCCAACGCCCAAACGTGGCCCGTCAGGCGCGCCGGTGCCGGGGCCTTGGGCATGATCAAGGGGGCGGCGGCTGCCCTGTACCTTCGGCACGCGCTCGAGGATCCTCACCTGGAAGTTGTCATCGCGGCTACACAAGCCCTGGGAGCGGTACTGCCCGCCGACGAGTTGAAAGAACTCATGCGCGAGAAGCTCGACGGCGCCGGGCACGGCCGAAGCGCCGCCGCGAGGTACCTCGCGCCGAGGGCGTCGGCCGATGACCTCGAAAGCCTGGTTGGCGGGCTCTATGCCGACGACTGGCGCGCCAGAAAGCACTCGGCCGCAGGCATAGCGACGATTGCCGCGGGCGGAACGCCGATCTCCGCAGAAGCATGCAGGAAGCTTGCCGAGCTGCTCGGCGACGATACGCCCAACGTCATGAAGGCCGCGCAAGACGCGCTCATGGAATACGGCAGGAGCGACGACCTCCGACCCGCGATCGAGAAAGCGCTTCTCGAGGAAGCCGACGGCAACCCGCTGGTGTGGGAATACGCAGCCAAGGTGCTGGGCGCGCTCAAGACCCGCAACGCCCCCGAGCTGCTCGCCCGCATGATCCTCGAAGACCAGGGCAAAGGGCACTGGCGCACACAGGTCAACGCGGCCAGGGCTCTCGCCGCAATCGGCGTGAAAAGCGACGACGTTGAGATGGCGCTCGTCACCTGCATTCAGAGCGACGTTCGCCAGGTTCGCAGCGCCGGCGAAGCCGCCATTCGCGCGCTCTGGTCGGAGGATCATTAGCTTCGGGCATCACCGGACCACACCACGAATATTGAATGACATTTTCCGTCATCACAAGAAAAGCAACAGGGAGTAACGCGTGGGGCCCTCCCGCCAGACAAGCGCATCGCAATCGGCGACCGTGTGGATGTGCTACGGTGCGATGATGTGCCTGGCCATCGCCGTCAACCTCACGCCGGTTTACCTCACCACATTCGGCGAGACCTTCGGCGGCGAGAACGGCCTCAGCGAGGAGCAACTAGGGCGCATCCCCGGCCTGACGTTTCTCAGTCTCACGCTGGTCGTGATCCTGTGCGGGCCCCTGGCCGACCGCCTCGGAGGGAAACTGTTTTCCGTACTCGGCCTTGCCTTCGTGGGCGGCGGCGTGGCCCTCGTGGCCGCCGCGCAAAACTACGAAATGTTGCTGGGCGCCGGATGCCTCATGGGGATTGGCACGGGGATTCTCGACATGATCCTCAGCCCTATCGTTTCGGTGATGCGGCCCGAGCGGCGTGCGTCGGCGATGAACTGGCTGCATTCGTTCTACAGCATAGGGGCCGTCTGCAGCGTGCTGTTTGGCACCTACGCCCTTCTCAAGCTGCCGTGGCGAATGGTCTGGGGCATAATGGCCCTCCTGCCTGCCGTCGTGCTTGTTGGCTTCGCCCTGGTGAAGGTGCCGCCACTTGTGCATGATGGCCAACAGCGCATGCCGGTGCGGAAGCTCGCAACGTATCCCTATTTCATCTTCGCCGTGCTCGCCATTTTCATGATCGGCGGAACCGAACACGGCATCGTGCAATGGCTGCCCGCCTTCGCCGAGAGGTCATTGAAGCTCACCAAGTTTGCAGGCGGAAACATGCTTCTGGGCTACCTGGTGGTGATGGTACTCGGGCGCGTGCTCGCCGCTTCGGTCGGAAGGCGTATCAGGCCGATCCACATGATGCTGGTCTGTTCCGTGCTCTCGGCCGGCCTCATCGCCGTGCTCGCGCTTTGCCCGGTTGTGCCCGTGGCGGTGGCGGCAGGCGTTTTCGTAGGCATGACCGCAAGCTGCCTGTGGCCCACGCTCCTGGGCGTAACGGCCGACAGGTTCCCGCGCGGCGGAGCCACGATGTTCGCGGTGCTCAGCGCATCCGGCAATGCAGGCTGCTTCGCCTCGGCCTGGCTCGTCGGGATCATAGCCGACGCAACCCGCAACCTGAATCAGGCCCTGGCCACCATTGTGCTCTGCCCGGTCGTCCTCACGCTGGCGCTGCTCTGGATGAAAGCCCACAGGCAAGCCCCCGCGCCCGACGAATACCCGGCGGCATCCGCGCCTGAGAATTGATCGCCCCTGACGAGCGCACCCGCTTTCGATGCAGATACCGCAGCAGCACTCTCAGCCGCCCGTGCGGGCCGGCTCGGGAAATGTGATCTTTTCTTCGTCGCCGGATCGGGAGGATCGGTAGGCGGCCCAGATGACTTCGCTCGCCTTGAGGGCTTCCTCGCCGGGGATGCGGAAGGGGCGGTCTTCGATGATGCTCGAGATGAAGTCGTTGATGATCCTGTGGTGGCCGGTGCCGTAGCCACGGGCGCCGATGCTTTTCTCGAGGGCGTCTTCGGTGCCGACGTCGGAGTCCTCCGGGCGATCGGAGGCGAAGTCCCAACGCGTGATCCGGTTGTCTTCCACGGTTACCGTGCCGTGTGTGCCGAGGATGTCCAGCCGCTGCCACCATGCTTGCAGGGCCGAGTTGGTGACGGTTACGCCGGCTGCGGCTGCGTTTTCGAACCGGATGCTCGCGGAGCAAACGTCTTCCACTTCGATGTCGTGAACGATGGTGTCGAAGTGCGCCTTGATGCCGGCGGGCCGGCCGAGGAAGAGACAGAGCAGATCGAGAGTGTGAATCGATTGTGTGAGCAGCGCTCCGCCGCCTTCGGTTGCCCAGCGGCCGTGCCAGTTGTCTTGATAGTAGGATGGCTCCTTGTGCACGGCCTGGAGCATAGTGCCGGCTACGAACTTTCCGAAGCGCCCCTGCTCGATGGCGCGGAGGATTCTCTCGGTCGCTTCGTTGTAGCGGTTCTGCAGCACAACGCCGAGCCTCAGGCCGGCGCGGCGGCATGCGTGGATCATCCGCAGAGCCTGCCCGCGATCGAGCGCTATGGGTTTTTCGCACAGGACGTGCTTGCCCGCATGGGCGGCGGCGAGAACGGCCGGCTCGTGGAGATGGTGAGGAAGGCATACGGAGACGACGTCGACGTCTGCCCGCCGGAGCATCTCCTCGTAGTCGGTGTAGGCGTCGGCGTCGAATTCATCCGTAGCGTGCTCGAGTGCTTCGGGCCTGACGTCGGCCACGGCCACGAGCCTGGCGTGTTCGTTGGCGCGCACGCTCGAGGCGTGGTTGCGAAAGATGCGGCCGCATCCGATGATCGCGTATCCCAACATCCTGTTATCCTGGTACGGTCGAGGCGGGCGCGGGCTCACATAGTTTTGGGCACGAGGACCCTCGCCGCCATGGGGAGTATCGTGTATTCCACCGGCAGGCCTCCGGTACCGTCGCCGTCGACGTGCGTGGGCACCTCGTTGTTGGAAGTGAGCTGCACGGTTTTGCCCTTGGCGTAAACCACTTCGCGCCAATGCAGGTGAAGGTTGGTGATGCTGCCGATGAAGTGTTTGAGCGATCCATAGAGGCGCTTGGCGGTGCCGAGCGGCTTGCGGCGATCACGACCGTGACCGGATCGGGTACGTATGTCGGATTCGATACGGCACATGCCGTCGTGCCGATGGAGTTCTATGC
>JABMSA010000559.1 GCA_013202185.1 Planctomycetota bacterium | reverse complement strand
CGCACACATAGCCGGATACTATCATTCTCATCCGGACGGCCCGCCCCGGCCTTCACAACAGGACGCCAAACAAGCCGTGAACGCCATGACCTACGTGATCGTGGGAAACCATAGCGGCTCGATCAAGACGGCCGCCTGGCGGATGACCGGCGGCGGATTCGTCGAGGACCCGATGGAGTGCGTTTGACAATGGACAAATCACCAGGCGCGCAGAAACTCGCAGCCAGGCACGAGTTGCGGCGTTACAGCGACATCAGAGAACTCATCGCCTGCCAGGCAAACCCCACCCCGCTGGTAAGGGCAAACCAGGTGGTGCCCTCGGGCGCGTTCGAGCTTTATCTGAAGCTCGAGTGGTTCAACCCTTTCGGCTCAATAAAAGACCGCACCGCAGCCTTTTTGCTCAAGGGCATGAAAGAACGCGGCGAACTCGATGGCAAGAAACTCGTCGAGCCCACGTCCGGCAACACCGGCATCGGCCTGGCCGCCATCGCCGCCCTGATGGGAGTAAAACTGACAGTAACAATCCCCGACGGCGTGCCCGACGAAAAAAAAGTGCTGCTGCGGATGCTCGGCGCCGAGGTGTGGCCCACGCCCGACGACCTTTGCCCCATCGATCATCCCAAGGACGGCGCCATAGCACTTGCACGATCATTCGTGGAGGGCAAGGAAACGAATGACCAATACGTCATGCCCAACCAGTACGAGAACCCCGACAACGTAAAGGCACACTACGAAACAACCGGCCCGGAGATATGGCAGCAGACCGAAGGCAAGGTGAAATTCTTCTTCGCGGGCTACGGCACATGCGGCACTATCACCGGAGTCGGCCGGTACCTCAAGGAGCAAAACCCCGACGTTCGGATTATCGCCATCGAGCCGCAGAAAGGGCACAAGCTGCCGGGCATGAAGAACCTCGAGGAATCCAAGCCGCCCGGTATCCTCGACCGCAGCGTGATCGACGAAGTCATCCGCGTCGACGACGACCCCGCATACGCAATGACCAAGCGCCTCTTCCGCGAAGAGGGCCTCATCGTAGGCCCGTCGACCGGCGCAATAGTCCACGCCGCAGCCGAGTACGGAAAGAACAATCAAGGCATCGCCGTTGCGATCTCACCCGACAGCGGCTTCAAGTATACCAGCTATTTCATCGACATACTCGGCGACGAGGGAAATCCACAGGTGTGAGTGCATCCCTCGCGCCCGATCGCGCCAACAGGAGATGGTTAATGGCATCGCAGCAGTACGACATCAAGGAACTCAAGGCCGGCGGCCTGATGAAACAGAAAGAGCCGGACCTGTTCAGCATTCGACTAAGAGTTGTAGGCGGCCGCATCGACGTTGCACAGTTGCAGGTGCTGGCGGAAGTGGCCGATAAGTACGGCCAGGGGCACGTCCACCTGACAACACGCCAGGGCGTGGAAATCCCATACGTCAACTTCAAGCACGTGGAAGCCCTTCGCGAACACCTCGCCAAGGCAGAACTCGAGTTCGGCGCCTGCGGGCCTCGGGTGCGCACCATCACCGCCTGCCAGGGAGAGGCCTGCTCACACGGGATGATCGATTGCCAGAAACTCGCAGAGAAGATAGACGAGCGAGTATTCGGACGGTCCGGCCTGCCCCACAAGTTCAAGGTCGGAATCACCGGCTGCCCAAATGCCTGCATCAAACCGCAGGAAAACGACCTTGGCATCATGGGCATTGCAGTCAAGAGCTTCGATGAAGAAGCGTGCGACCGATGCAGCCTGTGCGTGCATGCGTGCCCCGTTCCAGATACGCTGTCCATCGAAGACGAAAAGCTCGTGTTCAACGAAAAGAACTGCGTAAGCTGCGCGGCGTGCGTCGCCGCCTGCCCCAACGACGCATGGCAAATAGTAGGCACTGGCTACACGCTGTTCGTCGGCGGAAAGATGGGCAAGCGTCCCCGATTCGGCGACAGATTGTCCATCCAAATATCCGACGAGGATCATCTGCTGCGCCTGCTGGACGAAGTGATCGAATGGTACGCCGCAAACGGCAACAAGGGCGAGAGGTTTGGTGAAACGATCGACCGCGTCGGCCTCGATAAGCTGGCTGCTGCGCTCGCCACGCACTGATTGCACGCATGCAATCTGCCCATGTCCCGACCGCAGCTCATGCATCTGCGAGACGCCGATGCCGCATTGGCTTGATCGCGGTCGTAATCGCCGAGACGAAACCTTCCCGCCGGTATGAGTGAATTCGGCAATGCAAGCAAATGAAAAACCGACTCATGCCCGCGCACAGGGGCTTGGAGCGCGCCTTGGCATCTCGAGCCTTCGCTCGCGCATCCTCATCTGGATGGCGGTGCTGGCCCTGGCGCCGCTGGTGATCATGGCTTACCAGGGCTACCACTGTGCAAAGCAGGCACTCGTGGAATCGGAGGAGGCACATCTGCTGTCGGTCATCGAGGCCCGAAAGGCGCGGCTCGAAACGTGGCTCGCCGAAGTCAAGGCCGATTCGCGCTTCCTGGCCGCTGCACATTGCGCACAAAAAGACTGCTCGGGGATGATAGGATGCGCCGACCCCGGCACGCCCGACGACGCATGCAACTTTCTTGCCGACCTCCAGCAGCGCAGCACGAGTTACGAAGCCCTCCTGACGTTTGACCTCAACTGGAAGCCCCTGAGCCAAGCGAACAACGGCAGCAAACACGCCGAGAGCCTGCCACCGGATTTCAAGGCCGCCCTGAGTGCGTCGGAAACACTGATGATCGTTCCGCCTTTCCTTCGGAACGGCGGCGTGGCTGCATACATCGGGCGGCCCGTGTTCGATGCGGACGGCAACAGGAAGTCGTACACGGTCGCCGTTCTCAATGTGTCGCAGGCGGTCGATCCGATCCTCTGCGACCGGACGGGTCTGGGCAAGAGCGGCAAGATATTTCTGATTTCACGCGAGGGCCGCTACCTCAGCGCCCCGCCGGGCGCCGCATATTCCTTGGGCGGCCAGAGCAATCTGCCCGCCGAGTTTTTCTCCGGCGAATCAGCGGTCATCGAGTACAAAGATGCCCGCGGCGTGAGAGTCCTGGGCGTTTCCGCCGCCGTGCCGGAGCTGGACGGCATCGTCGTCGCCGAGATCGACAGAGACGAAGCATTCGGCTGGCTGGCCACCCTCAGGACGCGCGCTGTGCTCACCGGAGCCATAACGCTGGGCATTGTGCTCCTCGTTGCGGTCAGCAGCGCCGCCGGGCTGTCGAGGCCCCTCCGCGATCTTGCAGAGATCTCGCGCAAGATTGCACGCGGCCGGCACGAAGAACGCCTGGGGCTCCTCGAGGGAGCAGAAGCACAGGAGGTGGGTGCCGCGTTCAACCAGATGCTCGACGAATTGGCGGCCAGCCACAGGAGGCTCGTGCACGCCGCATCACTCGCGGCCGTCGGAGAGCTAAGCTCGCGAATCGTCCACGAAATGCGCAACCCACTCTCGTCGGTAAAGCTCAACCTGCAAGGCCTCAGAGCGAAAGTCGAGGGCGATCCTGCCTATTCGGAACTCGCCGACATCGCCTCCAACCAGGTCATCCGCATCGAAAGGATGCTGTCGGACCTCCTCGGCTATGGAAAGCCACTGAACCTGGACCTAGAGGAAACGACGTTCGCGGCCGTTGCCAAAGATGTCATCGACACCGTCCGCAACGACATCGAAGAAAAAGCTGTTACCGTTGAAATTGAAGACAATCTGGGCGACATTGGCTTTGTCGCGGAACCCGAGCTTATCCGTCAGGCTCTCACCAACCTGGTGGCCAATGCCGTTCAGGCGGCTCCCCAGGGTGGTCACGTGATCATGAGCGCCGGCGCCGCCCCCGACGACCCCGAGCAGGTCTGCATATCTGTCATTGACAACGGACCCGGCATAGCCGATCATATGAAAGACAAGCTCTTCCAGCCGTTCTCGACCACGCGCGACGAGGGCACCGGCCTCGGGCTGGCCAATGTCAAGAAGATCGTCGAGTACCACGGCGGGCAGGTCAGCGCAGAGAATCGGCCGGACGGCGGAGCGCTATTTGCGATGCTGCTGCCGCTGGGAGGATCCAATAATGAGCGTCATCCTGATAATTGACGACGACAAGGCGCTGTGCCGGTCGCTCGAGATTCAGCTTGGCTCGCACGGGCACGAGGTGCACAGCGCACACACCGCTTCCGACGGCGCCGCCGCGCTCGCCGGATGCACGCCCGACCTCCTCCTGCTGGACCTGAAGCTGCCGGACCGGACCGGCCTCGATGTGCTCCATGACCTCGAGGCGCACGGGCACGATTTTCCTGTCGTTATGATCACAGGCCAGCAAGACACAAAAGCCACCATCGAAGCGATGCGGTCCGGGGCGTTCGACTATCTTCGCAAGCCGTTCGACTTCGACAGCGTGCTGCTGGTGATCGAAAAGGCTCAACGGCTCAAGGCCGATAGATGCAAGGTCGTGCCCGCTCTGCCGCCCGACGCCCAGCATGAAGGCACCTGCGAGATCGTGGGCGCCCATGAAAAGATCGTGGAGGTCGTAAAGCAGATCGGCCTGCTGTCTCGCAGCAGCGTAACGGTTCTTGTGCAAGGAGAAAGCGGCACGGGCAAAGAACTGGTGGCCCGGGCCCTGCACGAAGCGTCGGCCCACGGCAAGCCGTTTGTGGCGATCAACTGCTCGGCCGTTGTCTCGACGATCCTCGAGAGCGAGCTTTTTGGCCATGAAAAGGGGGCCTTCACCGGTGCGGATTCCCGCAAGACGGGCAAGCTGGAGTTCGCCGGCGAGGGCACGGTGTTATTCGACGAGATCGGCGACATGCCGCTTGAGCTGCAGGCGAAAATCCTCCGCGTGCTGCAGGAACGCGAGTTCGAGCGCGTAGGCGGGCTCGAGACCATTCCATTTGAGGCGCGCGTAATCGCCGCCACCAATCACGATCTCGAGGCACTCGTCGAGGAAGGCAAATTCCGCCAGGACCTTTTCTACCGGCTCAGCGTTTCGCGCATCGAAGTTCCGCCGCTGCGTGAGCGCCGTGGGGATATCCGCCTGCTCGTCAGCCATCTTATCAGGCGGATCAGCCGCAAGCTTCACCGGCCCATCGAAGCCGTGGAGGAAGAGGCCCTGCGCGCCCTGGAAAGCTACGACTGGCCCGGCAACGTTCGTGAACTCGAAAATGCGCTCACCCGCGCGGCTGCGCTCGCCAAGAGCCCGATCCTGGCCGTCGACGATCTGGAGTTCTCTTTCGGCAGCCCCAAGGCACTGCCAACGGGGTCTTCCGAGATCGTATCGCTGCAAGAAGCCGAGAAGGAACACATCCACAAGGCTCTCATCGCAACCGGCTGGAACATCACCCACACCGCGAAGGCCCTTCGCATTTCCCCGACAACCCTGCGCAAGAAGATCGCCGAGTTCGGTCTCAAGGACCAGGCCACGCTTCACGCCCCGACCAGTCAGTAACTGGCGACCACGCTCACCAGTATCTGGCGACCACGCCGCGCACGAACGTGACTGGAGGCGCATTTCATGAGCCACGCACGGTTTTTTCTCCAAAAGCGGCGGGCAACCCGCATTGGTATTTCCTGGTGTGTACGCGACTTTTCCGCGACTCGTCGCGTTCCTTCATGCAGCAGCTCCTCCCCGAAATTCCAATCTGCCGCGCTCTTGGCACGCCATTTGCTTTAGTTAGAACCAGAACAAGAATGAGGTGGCGCGGCCGAACGCCGAGCCGCTGTCACAACAAGCTTTCACGAAAGAGAGGTATTCGAACGTGCGTGCCTTAGACAACCGCAGCCGGTCCGCTCATGATACAACCGCCGACTGTAAGAGGACCTCTGGGAAGACAGCAAGGCCGCACAATGGGGCTCCGCCGTGCGTGGCTGCCGCCAAAACTCCTTTTGCCGTTGTGGCAACCCCCGACGGCAGCCCTGCCCAACAGCGGAGCCCCATTTTGAAGCCTATGCAAACGTTCTCCACGAGAACAAGAATGGTAGAGGAGAATGATCGAGTCAATTGCCCGTGCCCGCGAGTCAATGCAGCCGGCGCCCCCTTCGTCCTGATCGCCGGCTGCATCCAGGGGGCTCCGCCCCTCTTGCCACCGTTGTACCGGCTCTCGTTGTGACTCCGGCGGCGGCCACGAAAGAACGGCGGAGCCCCCATCTAATGCCCGGAATTGGCTCGCGGCGGCGATAGAGGAACCGTATACGAATGAATATTGTGATCATAGATGACGACACCGCACTATTGAAGAGCCTGAAGATAATCCTTTCAGGACAAGGGCACAACGTAAGCACCTTCGACAATCCGCGCGAGGCGTACGCCTCCCTGAAAGAAGGGATGCCCGTAGATGTCCTAATCATCGACTACATGCTTCCGGGCGTAACGGGCAAGAGATTTCTCGAGTTGCTGCGGCGATATGTGTCGCACCTCTGCAATAGTAAGGTGATTATCATCACCGGCCATCTGGAGATGATTGATGGCGTGAAACTCAAAAAGATGGGGGTGGCGGAGTTGCTCCCAAAGCCGCTCGACCTCCACCAACTGTGCAAGATTGTTGGGAGCGGATGAACCAATGTGTGTCGCATTTGAGAAAGGAAGTAGCATGAACAGAAGAGCATTACTTTACACGGCGTTGGCGGTCTTACTATTGACGGCGGCGGCGTTTGCGGCAAAACGTGCCCTGGCCGACGACGAGAAGGCCGAGCCAAAACCTCAGACCACCTGCCCGGTCATGGGCGGCAAGATAAACAAAGAGCTTTTCGTCGATCACGACAGCAAGCGCATCTACCTCTGCTGCCCCGGCTGCGAGGCCGCTGTCAAGAAAGACCCGGCGAAGTACATCGCAAAGCTCGAAGACGACGGCATAACGCTCGACAAGCCGATCAAGCCTCAGACCACCTGCCCGGTCATGGGCGGAAAGATCAACAAAGAGCTATTCGTCGATCACGGCGGCAAGCGCATCTACCTCTGCTGCCCCGGCTGCGAGGCCGCTGTCAAGAAAGACCCAGCGAAGTACATCGCAAAGCTCGAAGACGACGGCATAACGCTCGACAAGCCGATCAAGCCTCAGACCACCTGCCCGG
>JABMSA010000558.1 GCA_013202185.1 Planctomycetota bacterium | reverse complement strand
CTCTCTTCCATGCCGCCGGCCACCATGCAGGCGGCCTCGAGTACGCGGGGCAATGCCTGGGCCTCGCCAGCGGCATGTACCGCCGGCATCTGCGGCCTGCTGGCGCGCAGGACTTCGAGTTCGACCTTGGTTTCGGGCCAGGCTTCCTCGATGGCCTTCGCTTCGATCTCCGGGTGCTCACCCGCGCATACTCGCCGCACGGCGGCGATCCGCTTTGCCTCGGCAGCCGCAGCGGTACGCATTTCGGCGACCGGATCGGCGATGGTTTCGGTGGCCTGGGCCTGCACCGTTTCCGCGGCGGCCCCGGTCTCCGGCTTGGCGTCCGGCTCCTTGGGAGCGGCTTGTTCCGCGTCATACGCGGCTTGCAGCGACGCGCGCTGCTCGTCAGTGATGGCTTCTGGGTCGAAGCCCTTTGCCTTCAGCCAATCTTCGAACTTCATGTCATACTCCTTTTCTTCTGCGGCGATCTGGACCGAAGTTTTCGGATCGGCGCCGCTGTCCACGAATGAAATTTCCTTGAGCACAGATGCCCGTATGATGTCGACCGGGCCGCTGAACGACCGGCCGTTGGCGATTGCTTTGGCTCCTGCTGCGACGGACTCCACCTTGAGCACGGCCGCCCCGATGCTGGCCTGCCAGGGGAAGCCGCTGGCTCCGCTGCTTGCGACATCGCGTGCCCACGAATTTGACCGGCTGATGATGCCCTGGGCCGTGATGGATTTTGCCTTTACGCTAACCTTCGTGGTGTGCCCGACTCCCTGGCGTCGGTCATGATCGAGCCGGACGGGCAGCGTCTCCCGTTCGACTTTCAGCCCGCGGAGATCGACGACGACAGGATCCATGAAGGCGAATATGCGCATCGCCCCTCCGGTGTAGGCCACCACCGAGAACGTGGGCGGTGTCTTCTCGTCGGCTGCGGCCTCGATCTGGAGATCGCAGGGCTCGAAGCTGATAAGGCGGACGTCGTCATTCGCCTCGATTACGCGGGGCGTCGGCTTCTTCTTCGTCTTCCTCTGCATCTTCATCTTCGGGCGCATTGGTGGCTCCTTTCTTGGCGGCGGGGGTCAGGCCGAGTTCTTGCATCAGCTCTCTCTCCTTTGCGATCTGGCGTAGCTCGGTCTCCCAATCACGGCCCGAACGGGCGAACTCGATAGCCAGCGTCGTTGTGTGATTGGTCAGACGCGTTTCCTGTGCCTTGGCTTCCTTCATCGGGTCAACGTGCTCGGTGCCGTCAAAAAACCATTGATGCGGCAGCGTCTCGATGTGGCGGAGGACGGCGAAGTCGCTGAGCAGTTTCATCTCGCCGATCCATGCCGCGAACAGCCGGCCAAGCACTGAGCCGCTGAGGCTGGATTGTTCCACGCGAATCGACTTGAAGTAAGTCTGAAAGTCGAGCCGGCCGGATGCGTAATTGTATCCAGACGAGTTGCCGGCGGCGACGTTGTAGGGGACGCTGAGGCAGCGGGCGATCTCGTTGAGTATCTCCCGTTTGAACTCGGCGTAGGTTGTGGCCGGCTGCTTCGCGTCGACCTGGCCGAGCCGCCAGCCATCGGGGAGGACGGTAGCCATTCGCTTCTCGAGTTCGAAGGTGTCCATCGTCGTTGGCTGCTCGCTCTCGTCGGCCGGGGTATCGGTGTAGATCACGGCTGCATAGTCGGCGGCAGTCTCCGCAGCCGCGAGCACGGCGAGCGTGTAGCGGCGGAGCTGTGCGTACAGCGGGAGGGCTTGCGTGATCTCGGGGACGCCGCGATGTTGGCCCGGTCGGTCAACTCGGAGCCAGTGGACAACGGACTTGGCGGCGTACGGGTCGAATTGCTTTGTGCCGCCACCAGAGCCGCCAGGATGGTTCCGCAGCACATAGTAGGTGATCACGTTGCCAAATGCATCAATCACGAGCCCGTCAGTATCGCTTGAGCCAAGTGCAAAGGTCGGCGACTGGACGCACTCGGTTTCGACGAGCCGCAGGTCGAGCTTCGCGGGCGTCTCGAGCACCGGATTATTGATCAAGATTCCGAACGCCTCGCCGTCAGTCGCCTTCGCCATGCGCATTGTGCGGAGCTTCCCGGCAAGATCAATAGCGTTGGCCCACTCGGCGAAGGCTTCCTCGATAGTGCGGTTCAGCACCGGATTGCCCGTGAGCATTTGCAGCCGCGGCCCGGTTCCGATGCTGTCATTGGCAAGGGTGACCACGAGCCCCTTGGCGTAGGAGTTATTGGCAACCTCGTAGCGCGCGCGGTCGCGGATTTTCTGTCTAACGCCGGACGAATGGGCTGCGTCGGCGGCCAGGCTGTCGGTATTGGCCCAATGCCGCGTGTTATCGTTCGTGGTCTGGGCGACATCGTAGCGGGCGCGAACGATGGGCCGGCCGTCGGGGCCGAGTAGTCGCTTGCGGCCTATGCTGCGTCTTCTGCGGGTGATCATGCGTCGCCTCCCGGCGGTTGCAGCT
>JABMSA010000557.1 GCA_013202185.1 Planctomycetota bacterium | reverse complement strand
CGTCAAGACGATCAAGGGCGAAAATATCGTGGCGATGTTCGAGGCCGCAAAGGCGTGCAGTTATCCGCTTGGAAGTGATTGAACTACCCACTGGAAACGCGAATGACAAATTTCAATCATCCTGTACACGTGAGATTTGATGCCCTGCGGGCCGGCGCCCGCATCATCTTCGTTTGCGCGCTCGCGCTGTTGGCGTCGTGCGGCCCGGGCGTAACGGTCCGCGAAACCAATACAACGCTGCAGTGGTACACGAGCGAGCGAAACACGAAGGGCGACTACTACCCGATGGGGGTGTTTATGCCGGCGAGGGACAGCAAGAAGCACGCCGGGGCGCGCCGGTTCGAAACTGTTGTCCTGAAGAACGAATACCTGACAGTGCATGTGATGCCCGAGACGGGCGGATCGGTTTACCGCGCGATTTACAGGCCTACGGGCGAGGACATTTTTTTCCTCGAGGGCAAGGCCAAAGACTGGCTGCCGTTCTGGGAGTCGGGCGTGAAGGTGTCGTTTCCTTACAGGGAGCACGGCGTAGGCACGATCCAGCCGGCGTCGTATCGCATTGTGCGCGGCGACGACGGCTCGATCACGGTTGCGATGTGGATGGAGTTTGCCCGAAACACCGAGTGGTATCACGGCGCCTTTTACGGCCGTCACAGCGCGATGCTGCTGAGCCAGCACGTTACGCTGAGGCCGGGCGACGCTTCGTTCGAGATCACCTACCGTATCGTCAATCCTGCCCCGTATCGCCAGGGGCGGCAGTTGTGGAACGACACGTTTTTCCCACGCGACCACGTAAAGAGCGGCGTGGTGCAGGCCGATGACCGCCCGCCTGAAAAGACGACCTCCGAGTTCATCTTGCCGGCGGCGTATGTGAGCCACCACGGCGGCGCGGATTTCAGGCCGTTCGAGGAAGTCGACGCGCCGCTGGTGTGTTGTCCGCCGCCTCACATCAGCATTTTCACGTGGGACATCCGCCACGGCTTCGCCGGGATGTGGTATCCCGAGGTGAAGGTGAACCGCCTGCGGTTGTTCGATCCGAAGGTATCGCCGGGTACGAAGCTGTTCATCAACGGGCAGGGCTGTTACGAGCCGGGCTCGTTCGGTACCCACACCTACAATTTCGCCGAGATCTGGGGCGGGTTCGACAACGTCTTCGAGGCGGTTGAAAACTGGATCGGCCCGGGCCAGGCGTATGAGTTCACGCACCGTTTCGCATACGTGAAGGGGATCGGCAAAGTCGATTTTGCCAACGGCGATGCAGCCGTTAATGTGGAGTTTGGGCGGGCGCCGGTGCTTGAGGTCGTAACGCTGCGCGCGGTGGAGAATCTGGGCGCGACGTTCAACGGCAAGCCGCTGGGCCAAGCGAAATGCGCACCCGACAGGCCGGCGCGCTTCGCGCTGCCCGCCGACGCCACGGAAGGGCAAGTGGTGCTGGCGGCCGACGGCCGCGTGATCATCAATCGCAGCTTTCCGCTGGAGATTCCTCTCGAAACGACCGGCCTTGCGAGTATCGACAACGCCCTGAGGCACTCGGCGAAGCGTCATGAGCTGTCCGACGGCGGCGGCGAGGCATGGTATCGCGACGCGATCCACCGGTATCCTGCCGGTTCCGTGGGCGGGGGGCGCGTGCTGTATCGCGACGGCCAGTTGGCCAGGGCCGTAACGTGCCTGGAGAAGGCAACGGAAACCGACCAGGGCAACGGCGAAGGTTGGCATCTGCTCGGCGCGGCGCTGCTCGAGGTCGGCGCGGCCGGCGGCGCCAACGCTGCATTCCGGAAGGCGACGTCCGCCGAAAACCCATACGCGCCCGCCTGGTACTTCCGGGCGCTGAGCGCGATATCGAGAGACAGCATGGAAGAGGCGTCTGAAATGCTCGGCCGACTCATCGAGGCCGACCGCCGACACTGGGAGGCACGGCTACTGAAGGTGTGGACGGACGCCGCTACGGAGGCCACACGCGAGCAGGCGCTGTCCGACTGCAAGGCGCTCGACGCCGAAGACCCTGCCGATCCTCGCGTTCAACTGCTGCTGCGGCGCTGTGCCGAAGTGACGGGCAACGAGCCGCTCGCCGCGCAGGCGGGCGCAGCCTTCGACCAGTTGATGAAAGAGCCGGGCGCCGCTGTGCGTCTGAGGGAATTCGAGGCAGCCATGCGGGGCCACTACAAGGCCTCGGGGCGGCTGGAGCACAGGTGACGGGCGCGGCACTGTAACGCCGGAGTCCGTCGGGCGATGATGCGGATCATGTCAAGCGTAGGAAAATTCAAGATGCGACGGCAAAGAGGGCAGGCAACGCCTTAACCGCCATTCGGCGGGGCGGCCTGCCCCTACCTCAGCAAT
>JABMSA010000556.1 GCA_013202185.1 Planctomycetota bacterium | reverse complement strand
GTGCAAGCCGTTGAGTGGACCGCGCTCGCGTACTTGCCGACATCGCAGGTGGCACACGTGGTGGAACCGGTTGTGGACGCATAATTGCCCGCGGCGCAGCTCGCGCACGCCGATGAGCCCGCCTGTGGGGTGGCCGATGATGTCTACGTGCGGGTTGTCAAGTGCCGCCAGAACGCGGCCGGTCACTTTCTGCGAGGGCTGTTTGAAGGCGGAGTGAATCGACGCGGTGACGACGTCGAGCTTCTCGAGGACGTGGTCGGGAAAGTCGAGCGAGCCGTCGGGCTTGATGTCCATCTCGGTGGAGGTGAGGATCGCGATGCCCTTGATCTTCTTCCGCAGTGTTTCGATCTCCTCGAGCTGTTCGAGAAGCCGATCGACATTCAGCCCGTTGGCAATGGTGGCCGAGAAGGAATGATCCGATATGGCAACGTACTCGTAGCCGATTTCTTTCGCGGCGTTGACCATTTCTTCGATGTCGACTTTGCCGTCGGACCACCTGGAGTGAACGTGGAGGTCGCCACGGATGTTTTTTTCTTCGATTAGCCGGGGGAGCTTGCCTTCCTGTGCGGCTTCGATTTCGCCTTTGTTTTCGCGCAGGACCGGCGGTATCCAGTCGAGCCCGAGCGCGCGATATACTTCTTGCTCGGTCTTGCCGGCGATGCTCTTTTCGCCCCTGAACACGCCGTATTCGTTCACTTTCAGCTTTTTCTTGCGGGCGATCTCGCGGAGGTGAACGTTGTGCTCTTTCGAGCCGGTGAAGTATTGGAGGGCGGCGCCGTATGATTCGGGCGGCACCACCCGCAGGTCCACCTGCAGGCCTTCGCCGGTTATGACCGAGCCCTTTGTATCGCCCTTGGCGAGAACGTCGCGCACGTGTGGGAGCCTGGTGAAGGCGTCGATGATCTTCCTGCCGTCGGCTCCGGCTGCGAGAATATCGAGGTCTCCGACGGTTGCCTTCAATCGTCGCAGGCTGCCGGCCGGCAGGCATTCGTCGAGTTTTACTTTGTTGCGGAGCTCGCGGATGATGGATTCGACCAGTGGCAGGGCCATGCCAAGGCGCACGCGCCCGGCGCTCGCCTTGGCCAGAGCGATGCCGCGCAGGATGTTCTCGGTTTTTCCGGCGCCCAGCCCGGGCAGGTCGTTCAGCTTGCCGTCCTTCGCGGCGGCCTCGAGTTCGTCGATGGAGTTTATGCCGAGTCGGTCGTGAATGAGCTTGAGTGTTTTGGGGCCCATCCCCTGTATCCTCATCATGGCGATGAGGCTGTCGGGCAGGTCCCGCTTGAGTTCTTCGTAGCGCTTGATTTTGCCGGTCTTGAGGTACTCTTCTATTTTCCCGGCCATGCCTTCGCCGATGCCGGCGATGCTCTCGAGCTTTCCGCGCTCGTGCAGTTGTGTCACGTCTTCGACGAGGTCGGCCAGGGCCCTCGCCGCGCGGCGGTAGGCGTTCTGGCGAAACACCGACTCGCCCTTGATTTCGAGGCAGTCGGCTATCTTCTCAAGAACCTGTGCGATTTCCTGGTTCTTCATGATCGGGCGCTTCCTCCAACGCGCGCAACGGCGGCAAGCTCCGGATAGAATGTCGGATCATTGCCTCCCGGGGGGGGACAGCCCCCCGTGTGCGCTGCACCCCATACATGACAAAGGCGCGAGGAGAATCGTTCCCCGCGCCCGCATCGAAGACGCAACCGATCAGCGCCTGTTCCTGATCCTCATCCTGTCGAGGGCGCGTCCTGCGTGCTCGCGGACCATCTGCGCGGGATCATTGGTCGCGCTCCGGATTGTCTTCTCGATTTGTCTCGCAAACTTCTTGGCATCGCAGTAGCTCAAAGCGAAGATTGCCACACTCCTGATGGCAGCGTCATCGTGCCCGCGAATAAGCGTCATGGCCAGTTCGATGGCTTCGTCCGGCGCACCTTCGGCGGCAAAGCCCCTGACAGCATGCTTGCGGACCTCCGCGTTAGAATGCTTCAACAACTGCTTGCACGCCTCAAAACGGGCAGGCTCGGCATTGATTCTAATGAGAGCAAGCGAATAGCATTGCTGCAAATGGTCGGGGGTCTCTTCTATCTTCTTCTGGAGCGCCGCAATGGCTTCCTCACCATGTTCGGCCAGCTTCGGAACCACCAAACGATCAACCATCGGGACCTTCCCTCTCATGACAACAAGCTCGCCGATCAGCTTTTCGACCGGGCTCTCCGGCTCACCACTGCAACCGGCGAACAAAACAATCAGGGCTGCGCCGAGCAGCGCCGTTGCGGTTGTGAAACGCACTCTCATAAACGTCCCCTTATCAAAGCATTGCAGTGCCGTCCAGCTTCTCCACAATATGTTCCTACATGAATTATACTCCATGCACGGTGCAGAGTCAAGCGCAGCAAGCGGTCCGGAGGCATGTCGATCCTCCGGCAGGCGCCGCCACCGCAGGACCTTTCAGAGCAGATGTGATGCCAAAGGGCAAGCAGCCCATCCGGCAGAATTACGGGCCATACAATCGCCGGGTCGCGGGTTTCCTATTGAGACTTTCAATTTTCTGTGCATAATTCAGCTTTGGCGTGCGACCTGAAGTGGGATGCCTGAAACAAGGTCGTCTTGCACGGGAAGGACAAACAGGAATGGCCGATGACCTGTCGCTTCTGAAACAGTACGCGGAAACGAGAAACGCCGACGCCTTCGCAGAGCTGGCCCGCCGATACGCGGGTATGGTTTACGGCTCGTGCTTGCGCGTCATCGGCAATACGCACGACGCCGAAGACGTGGCACAGGAGTGTTTCCTCGAGTTGGCTCGGGCGGCGGGGTCGGTCGAGACGTCGCTGCCGGGCTGGCTCCACCTCGCCGCCACGCGCCGAAGCGTGGATGCCGTTCGCAGGTCGGCCGCACGCAAGCGTCACGAGGAGCAAGCCGCGATGAAACCGAACAACAACTCGGAACCGACGTGGGCCGAGATCGCCCCGCACGTGGACGCCGCCATCGACGAACTGCCCGAAGAATTTTGCCTTCCGTTCATCCTCCATTATCTGCAAGGCCGCAGCCAGGCGGAGGTCGCCGGGGAGTTGTCGGTCGATCAGTCCACCGTTTCGCGCCGCATCGAGAAATCAATCTCACAGCTTCGCGACCACCTGAAGAAAGCCGGCTGGGTTATCTCGGCCGGCGCGCTGGGGGCCCTGCTGGCGCACAACACCGCCTGCGCGGCACCGGCTGCAGTGATGGCGGCGCTCGGCAAGATGGCGGCTTCAGGCGTAGGAGGGAGCGCAGGATCGGCGGTCGGAGGTGTGGCGTCGGCGACGGCGTCGGGTGTTCTCGGAACGCTCAAGGCGAAGTTGATCGTCGGCGCCATAGCCGGCTTGGCCGTGACCGCCGGAGTCCTTACCCAGAATCCGCCTGAGGATCCGCAAGAGAAACCCGGCGATGCCCCGGCGGAAGTTTCGGCACCGAACCAGGACGCGCCGCACCGCCCTGTTCCGGTCGAGGTGACGCCCGAACTCGAGCAGTTGCTTCACGACGCAATGAAGCTGCATGTATTGGCCCATGCTGCCACCCGCGACTTCCACGGCCGCGTGGTTGAGATAAAGGGAAACAACACAACTGCGTACGGTGGCTTGGGTGTACGGTTGTCTCTCGATGGGCCGCTTCCCTTTGATCTGGCTTTCAACGTGCGGTGGGCGCCGAAAGACTTCAAGAGAACCTATGCCGGCAAGAAGGCCGACTCATTCACGCTGGTGCAAGGTGAAACACAGAGAGACTTTCAGATGCCGCCGGATATGATAGACGACATGCTGGCCGAGTTGTCAAGCTGGGCCGGCCAGCATGCGTATCACCGCGTCAAGATAACGCTTGAGCCGGCGCCGGAAAGAGCCCTCGAAGACCCTCGCGTCAAAGCGTATTGGCCCAAGCCGATTGAGCTGCCCAACATCGAGTTGAATTTCCGAGTCAAGCCCAATCTTTACACGTTCGCCTCTCCAGCCGATGTTGCGGAAAGAAAGAAGGAGCTTTACAGTCCGGACCTCGTTGCAAAGAGGATGGCTGCGTGGGATCTCTCTCTGTAGCGGAAAAGCTGCCCGACGGATATCTTCAAGCCAAGTACGACCCGCAGGTGGCCGCGCTCATAGCGAAGTCGGTGAGAATGACCGTAAGCAACAAAACCATCGGCCAACGGAACATAATAGGAAGAGACCATACAATTGATCTTGGTTATCTCCCACGCTTGGTCATCAAAGAACCGTTGCCCGTGGACCTCGCTTTCTGCGCTCGGTGGCATATAAAGGAGACAGGAAAATCTTATGAAGGCGGGCGGCCTACTATGGTAGCAGGAGACAGGACCCGGGCGCGTTTCAGCGATGATTTCAGAGGGCCGAGACTTTCCTTCCCATACGCCCTTTCGGATAATGCGGACGACATGGCGGAGCTGGGAGAACAGTTCACTGTGAGGATCACGCTCGAGCCATCATTGAAAGCCGCGCTGTGGCATCCCAACATTAAGAGCTATTGGCCCAAGCCCATTGAACTGCCGGAATTCACGGTGCGGATCCGCAAGAACGAAAAGGCCGACAGCAAATGAAGCGCTCCGACCTGGGCGAGCTTACAGGCTCCCTCGCGGGCTACCACTAATACTTTTATTCGATTGCGCTCCAATTTGGGATGTCAATGCTCTTGCTGTTCGGAATGATTGGTTTGTGTGTGCGCCGGTGGCGCAACTGGTGCTGGGGTGTGGGCGTGTTTGGAATGTTATTGGTCCTGGTAAACCTTGTTAGACGATAGGCCTATCTAGCCAACGTGCATTTGACAACAATTCGGATCAAGCCATTCGCCGTCGCAGCGCTATGGCGGACGTGTCCGCGCGTGGCCACGCTCTGATCATCCCCAGCCTTCCACCCGGTATAGCTTCAAGAATAATCCCTACTCCGCTCCTTCTGCGTAATCTGTGGATAAGCCCTCCGGCTCCCTCCGCTCTCGAATGCCGAAGAAATTGCTTGACATCAACCCGAAATGTGCTAAAATGTTCCCATGCGGGCGCGGCTGATCCGCGGGACCGCGTTTCTTAATATTCGACACCCGGATCGCACGCCAGGCGAGAGGTGTCGGATTCCGTGAGTACAGAAAAGAGGTAAACATGCCGGGATTTCCAAGAACGATGATCGGTGATGTGTCTGTGTCGAGGATGATTATCGG
>JABMSA010000555.1 GCA_013202185.1 Planctomycetota bacterium | reverse complement strand
CCGGCCAGGCCCAGCTCTTCGGCCAAGTGCCGGGCTATCCAGTCCATTTGCCACTGCGGCGCTGCCGAGGGGAAATCGGGGCGATTGCGGACGATGGCTTCGCAAAGCGCTTGGCCGAAATCGGCGCTGCCGAAATTCGTGGCCATGATGATTCCGGTGTTGAGGAAATCGCCGCCTCCCGCCAGGCCGCTGTCTGCCCAGGCGTTGCGCACTGCTCGAGCGGCCAGTTGATAGGCGCGTGGAAGCTCCGCGTCGCCTGCGTCCGGCTCAAATCCCTTCACTTCCCCTGCGATGTTGTTGCGAAACGGGGAGGCGTCGAAGCGCGTGATCGGCGCAATACCGGACGTGCCGCTGCACAGGGATCGCCAGAAGGTATCAAGATCGTTGCCCACGGGCGAGACCAGCCCTACGCCCGTTATCGCTATTTCAGACAAGTACTCACCTCGTGAATGATTGACACCCTCGATTGTAGCGCAGGAAACGGCGGAGGTCAACGGGGAAAAGCCGTTTGACATGACCTGTAAAATATTGTACAGTACAAAGTAAGTTACGGTAGCTGTCCTAGTGCGGGACAACAGAAATCGCTGCGAGCGCAGAGCGTGATTCCTCAAGGTCGACGAAGTTCAATATCGTGGGCGATGTTTGTTGCAGGAGGGTGCTCCATTGCCGGGCAGGTGGTGCTGCTCCGCGAGCTGATGGCTGCGTTCCAGGGCAATGAGCTTTCGCTGGGGGGCATTCTTGCGGCATGGCTGTTGTGGGGTGCGCTTGGAAGCTGGGCGGCGGGCTTCGTGGCGGACCGTTGCGAGCGCCCATCGGCCCTCCTCGCCGCCGGCCTCGCTGCGGCGGCGCTGCTGCTGCCCGCCACGGTCTTTGCGTCGGGCCTGGTGCGCAAGATCAGCGGCGTCTCACCCACCGAGATGATCAGCTTCGTCAAGTTCCTGTGGGTCTCGGCGGTTCTTCTGGGGCCGTTGTGTTTTGTGCAGGGCGGGTTCTTTGCATTCGGCAGCAAGGCGCTTGCATCAGCCGCCGCCGAATCGGATTCAGATGACGCCGATGGCGGCACGGAAGCTGCCGGCAGAGCGTACATGCTCGAGTCGGCCGGATCAGGCGTGGGGGGCGTGGTCCTGTCGCTGCTGCTCATCAATCTGCTGCCACCCGTTGCGCTCGTGCTGCTGTTCTCGGCGGCGATGCTGATTTGCACCGTGCTCCTTATCGAGCCCAGGAGCGATGCCAGGGGTGCAAGCCGCCTGGCGCAAATGACAATTGCACTTCTTGCCGGAGCCTGCCTTGTTGCCGCATTTGGCGCGCGGCTCGACGATCGGCGATGGCGGATGATGTGGCATCCGATGCGGCTGCTCGAGGCGCGCAACTCTTTCTACGGAAGCCTCGCGGCTATCGAGGTGTCCTCCGAAGGCGAAGGCGAGGGCGAAACCAGCCTCTACGCCGACGGCCTGCTGACTGCCACTTCGGGCTCGCGTCTGCGGGCGGAGGAACTGGTGCACGTGGGCCTTGCACACCACCGCGACCCGAAAGACGTGCTGCTGATCGGCGGCGGGCTCAGCGGCTGCCTGGCAGAGGCACTCAAGCACCCGATCGAGCGTGTCGACTACGTCGAGCTTGATCCGGAGATCATCCGCCTGGGCCGCCGGCGCCTGCTGGAGAGCGACCTCCGGCCGCTCGCAGATGAACGCACCACCGTGCGCTACACCGATGCACGGCGTTTTGTGAAGACCACCGACGAAAAATACGACGTGGTGATCATGGATCTGCCGGGGCCCCGCAGCGCACGGCTCAACCGCTTGTATTCGTCGGAGTTCTTCGGTGAGTTGAAGCGCCTGCTGCGCGACGACGGCATCGTGGTCTTTGCGATCAGCAGCTCGGAAGTTTATCCGTCGCCCGAGCAGCGGCTGTTGCTTGCATCGATGAGCAAAACCGCAAAAAGCGCCTTTGCAACTGCACGGGTGCTGCCCGGCGAGGCGTGCCTGTTCATATTATCGAACGCCGAGCTGCCGCCGGCCGATGCACAGGTCGTGCTGATGAAGCTCGATTCGCTGAACATCCCGCGTGAGTATGTTACCTGGAACAGGCTTCCCGACCAGTTTCAGCAGCACAAGATCGAGGGGCTGAGGAATATCGTCGAACAGGGGGAAGCATCGGCGCGGCTCAATCTCGATTTTCAGCCGATCGGTTACCTTTACAGCCTTTCGGAGTGGGCGGCGCATTTTCGCGGAGCGCGTTTGCAGAGATGGCTGAGGGCGGCGATCGCCGCAAAGCGCGTGCTGTTTTTTGCCGTGCCGGGTGCAATACTGGCCGCGATGGGAGTGTTCATTCTCTTTTCGAAGCGTTCGGGCGTTGGACTTGCGGTAGCGATCGGCGGATTGTCGGAGATGGTTTTCCAGCTCGTGGTGCTGATCGGCTTCCAGGTGCTCTACGGCTACCTGTTTTATCGGATCGGGATAATGGTGGGGCTGTTCATGGCGGGCCTTGCCGCGGGCAGCTTTGTGATTTGGCGGCTTGGGGGCCTGTCGCACTATCGTGCAAACCGTTATTTCCTGTTTGTGCAGGGGTTGATTTGCGTGTATCCTGCGGTGCTTCCGATTGTGTTCAAGATCAATCCGCCGGCGGCCGTTTTCATGTTGCTGCCGGCGGTGGCCGGCGTTATCGGCGGGTTGCAGTTGCCGCTTGCCGTGCAGATGGTGCGTCAGGCCCGGCGTGGCCTTGGGCGGTCGGCCGGCGGGCTCTACGGGCTCGACCTCTTCGGCTCGTGCTTCGGTGCGCTGCTTGCCGGCCCGATCCTCATTCCCACCGTGGGCCTGATCGGCGTGTGCCTGTGGGCGGCGATGCTCAATATCATCGTACTCGTTGTCTTGATCGCTCGACAATAAAACCCGGCGTCGAGAAAAACCGTGCCTGACGATTCCCACGACCAACCTGCCGGCCGCCCGAGCCCGCGCGATGCCCCGCCCAACGGGATCGGCGAGGTACCCGTCGAGCCTGAGGCGCCTTTCCGGCCGTTTCGGCTGCCGTCTACCTTCGCTTCTCTGCGTCACCGCAACTTCAGGATATTCTTCGTCGGGCGGATCATTTCGCTGACCGGCTCCTGGATGCAGATGGCCGCGCTTAGCTGGCTGATATACGACCTTACCGGCTCGAAGAGGGCCCTCGGCATCATCGGCGCTATTCGCATGGCACCTATGATGGTCTTTTCGCTTCTCGGCGGCGTTGTTGCCGACAGGTACCCGAAACGGAAGGTCATCCTCATCACGCAGACGATGTTGATGGCGCTTGCGCTGCTCCTGGCCGGCCTCGTATTCTTCGAGGTAGTGGCTGTTTGGCAGATCGTGGCCCTGGGTATGCTGACCGGCTGCGTGCTGGCCTTCGACATTCCCGCGCGCCAGTCATTTGTCGTAGAGTTGGTGGACACTGAGGACATGAGCAACGCCATAGCGCTGAACTCGACCACGTTCAACCTTGCCCGTATTCTCGGCCCGGCCCTTGCGGGGATCCTGATGGCAAAGGTCGGCATGACGGCGTGTTTTCTCATCAACGGGTTGTCTTTCCTTGCGCTCATTGTCAGCCTGCTGATGATGCGATTGGCCCGGCGCACTGCTTCCAACGACGACGGTGCGAAAACGGCATTCAAGCAGATGACGGAGGGTTTTTCGATCATCGCGCAACGGCCTGCGCTGAGGGGCGTTTTGATCCTCGTTGCGGTGACGGTCGTTTTCGGACTGTCGTACGGAGTGATAATGCCCGTGTTTGCCAAGGATGTTCTAGGCTTGGCGGAGGATGGTTACGGCCTGCTGCTTTCGGCCAACGGCGCCGGCGCACTCGTCGGCGCCCTGGTCGTGGCCAGCCTTGCGCGCTCGAGGCACAAGCCGTGGATCATCGTCGGCGGAGTCATGCTGTTTTCTACGATGCTCTTTCTCTTCGCGTCGGCAGGGACGGTTTGGCCGGCGGCGTTGTGCCTGGCCGGAGTGGGGGTAGGGTTCATGCTTTTCATGTCAACCAGCAACGCTCTGTTGCAGACGGGCGTTCCGGATGAGGTGCGAGGCAGGGTGATGGGCATGTGGTCTTTTGTGTT
>JABMSA010000554.1 GCA_013202185.1 Planctomycetota bacterium | reverse complement strand
CCGACGGCGCAACCATGTACGGCCCTGCCGGCATGCGGAAGATCGGCGCAAAGGCAACGCGCGAGATAACACGAGTGCCCGACGAAGGCCTGCTGCTGTCGCTCGGTCACACGGCAACACAGGGCATCGACGAAAAAACGGGTAAGGTGCAATGGTCGTATCCCGACCGGCACAGCGGCGTTCACGGCTCGCACTACGCCCCTATGCCCAAGCCCGGCCTGATGATCGGAACGCTGAAAATCTGCGGCGTGGCGAAAGTTGACGATCGAGTGGGCAACGTTTTCCTGGTGCGCGGCAACCAGGGCGAAGATTATTTCATGACAACCGACGGCCTCTTCGTGGGAGCGCTCTTTGAGGACAACCGCTTTCCTCAGCCACCTTACCCCGATTCCGAGGATGAGATGCGAGGCAAGGATTTGGCGAACTGGACAAACGGCGACGAACCTTTCCTGGGATGGTTCGGAAAACACTCCGACGGAAAGATCCGAATGACCAGGGGATTCGAAGATAACAACGTTGCCGTAATCGCCGATGTTACAGGGCTCGATACGATCCGCAGATTCGACGCGCCCGACGTCGAGCTGGATGCCGTGGCGCTCGTCGAGGCCGATCAGCGCCGCATAGCGCACGAGGCAGCCCGCAAAGACAAGAAAACATACATCATCAAGAGGTTCGAGCAGCCGCCCACAATCGACGGCAAGCCGGACGAATGGCGCGAGGTGCTCCCGATGAAAATGAGCAGGCCGGTGTGGCCCGAGACGGCACACGCCAAGCTCGCCTGGGACGACGACTACCTCTACGCGTTCTTCGAAGTAGCCGATGCCTCGCCATGGCAAAACGCCGGCGACGACTATGCACTCCTCTTCAAGACCGGCGACGCACTCGACCTGCAGCTATCTGCGGTGCCCGCGCTCGAGCGCAAGCAAGAAGACGCCGCCGCCGGCGACATGCGCATTGTGCTGTCGGCCCTCAAGGGCAAGCCCGTGGCCGTGCTCATGAAACCGATAGACACCAACGCACCCGCGGCGGCAAAGCGCAAGTACAAGACCGCCGACCGCACGAGAACCCTCGACCGTGTCGAGATACTCAAGAACGTCAGGACTGCGGCGGTCATCGACGGAGACCACTATTTTGTCGAGGTTGCCCTGCCGCTCAAGGACATCGGCCTCGAGGCGGCGCCCGGCATAATGATACCCGGCGACGTAGGGCTGATCTCATCCGATCCGGCGGGACGCAAGAACGCGGCGCGGGCATATTGGGCCAACGAAAGCACAAGCAAGGTGAACGACCCCGCCGGCGAGGCCTGGCTTTTTCCTGCGAAGTGGGGTAAAATGATATTCGAGTAGAATGACTTTGTGGTCAGTTTGCGCTGTGCAAACAGAAAATGGGTTCTTCCGGATCCATTGTGGGCTGCAATCTTCACGAGGCAGCGGCAGATCGGATCGACGACGAGGACGACGACGAGGACGATTCAGACACCAATGCCGAAAGTTGCACTTACAAGGCTACTCAGTACGGTTCATGAAAAACCACAGAAAATGAAAGAAAGGAATCGGAATGTCAAAGATTAACACACTGCTGGTAACAGGGGCAAACAATCACGATTGGAGCCGCTCGGCGCCGTTCTGCAGGGAGCTGCTAGAGACCTCGGGTAAGTTTGCGGTAACTCTCACCGAGGATCCGTCGGCGTCGCTCGGGGATGCAGAGGCGCTCGAGGGCTACGACCTTATCTTCAGCGATTACAACGGCCCCGACTGGAGCGACGCCGCAAAGGCCAACTTCGAAGCGGCAGTGCGCGGCGGCACCGGGCTCGTGATACTCCACGCGGCCGGCAACGCCTTCGAAGGCTGGGTCGAATACGAGAAAATGTGCGCG
This sequence comes from Planctomycetota bacterium, assembly GCA_013202185.1. Classification (GTDB taxonomy): domain Bacteria; phylum Planctomycetota; class PUPC01; order JABMSA01; family JABMSA01; genus JABMSA01. Next base: position 627 of record JABMSA010000554.1, on the reverse strand, counting down.
CTGCTCTGGCGCGAGGGCACCAGCCACGGCGCGTATCACGAGTTCGAAGTGAAGATCGTTGACAACGACCACCCGATCACGCGCGGCATGGGCGACTTCAAGCTCCCCGACGAGCTGTATCACAACCTGATCCACATGCACGGAGCCGAGCATCACGTGCTGGCCGCCGCTTACTCGTCTCCCGACCAGGGCGGATCCGGCAACGTCGAGCCGATGATGCTCACCACGCAATACGGCCGGGGGCGAGTGTATCACAGCGTGCTGGGCCACGTGTGGGCCGGCGGGCCGATGACAACCTTCGAAAACAAGGCGTTCCAAAACACGCTCCTGCGCGGCTCCGAATGGGCTGCAACGGGCCAGGTCGAATAACATCGCATAAGGCGTTCCCACGCCTCTTCTAGTCGGTCTGCTCTGATTGTGAGTCCCCGTCGACTAGAAGCAGAATCATTTGTAGCAGAATCATTTTTGGAAAACGTTCGAATCGACTTAAGCCTAATGTTGTGGATCCGTGAGCTGCAATTTCTTTTTTTAGTCATTGGCCCTCTGTACGGGGTACCCCTTCTAGTAAGTATAGTCTAGCAGTACAGTGGAGACTCTCACACAAGGAGAATTAACAGTGGCCAAGAT
>JABMSA010000553.1 GCA_013202185.1 Planctomycetota bacterium | reverse complement strand
GGGGGGGGCTGGGGGGGGCGTGGGTGTTGTGTGGGTGCGAGGGGTGTGGGACGTGAGTGTGGTGTTTGGCGGGCGGGTTTGATGAGGGGCCGGCTGCGGGCGGTGGGGGGGTTAATCGACGTGGTGTTTCTTGATTTTGTTGAAGATTGTGCGGGGGGTGGTTTTGAGCATCTGGGCGGTTTTGGTCTGGTTGTGTCCGGATTGTGCGAGGACTTTTTCGAGGACGATTTGCTCGCAGTAGTCGAGGATTTCCTGGAGGGAGAGGCCTTCGCGGGTGACTTTTTCGAGGAGGTGGTCGGCTATGTTGTCGCCGGTGGCGAGGTCGGGTTTGTCGAGTAGTGTTCGTATTACGTTTCGTGGCAGGTCGCTTAGCTCGAGGGTGTTTCCGGCTTCTTTGGTGAGTAGGATGTGCCTGACGAGGTTTTCGAGCTGTCGGACGTTTCCTTCGCAGTCGAGTGCGGCGATTGCGTCGACTACGCGTGGGTCGATTGCGTCGATGGTTCCGCGATAGTGGCTTGCGTGCTTGGAAACGAAGTGTCGGATGAGGGGGAGGATGTCGTCTTTGCGTGCGCTGAGGGGCGGCACGAGGATTGGGATTACGTTTAGCCTTTGGTGCAGGTCGAGCCTGAATTGTCCGCCGGCGATGCATTGGCTGAGGTCTTGGTTGGTGGCGGCGATGATGCGTACGTCGATCTGGTGTTCTTTTTCGTCGCCGACGGGCATGACGCGGCTTTCTTGGAGCACTCGCAGGAGTTTTGGCTGGAGGGTGAGGTTGAGTTCGCTGATTTCATCGAGGAATATGGTGCCTTGGTTGGCGGCGCGGAAGTAGCCGAGGCGGTCGCCGGTGGCGCCTGTGAATGCTCCTTGTTTGTGGCCGAAGAGTTCGCTTTCGGCGAGTGTGGTTGTGATTGCGGAGCAGTTTACGGCTATGAATGGATGGTCGCGGCGTTTTTCGTCGAGGTCGTGTATGGCTTGTGCGAGGAGCTGCTTGCCTGTGCCTGATGCTCCTGTGATGAGGACTGGTGCGTCGCTGAGCCTTGCGGCTTTCTGAACGTGGTTGAAGACTTTTCGCATCGCGGGGCTGTTGCCGACGATGCCGAAGTTGCCTGGGATGTCGTGCTGGGCGAGCTGGATTTCGCGCTGTTTTTTGCGCCGCTTGATTGTGGCGCAGTCGCGGATTCGTCGGGCGAGTTCGGCTGCTGATGTGCAGGCTTGTTCGTTTATGAAGCTGCGTGTGCCGGCGATGATGAGCTGGCAGTAGTCTGCGAGGCTGATGTTGACGTGGGCGCTGTGGTAGATTACTACTTCGGTGGCGGGTGCGCAGTCTTTGATGTTCTGAATGGCTTGGACGGCTTCTTGGGCTTTGCCGCCTGCGAGGGGGTATTCGAGTACGACGACGTCGATGTCTTCGGACTTGAGTGTCCGCAGGAGGTGGGGGAGGTCGGTGGCGACGAGGGCGGTGCAGGCATTTTGCTCGAAGATGGTCTTGAGCTTGTCGTTGCCTGTCGCAGGCGTGCAGATGAGGATTTTTGCCGTGATGGCTTCGAGCCCGTCGGTTACGGACCCGAGACTTGCCAAGCGATGTCCGCGGATGGGATCCTGGGCCGGACCGTCCCCGCAGAGCGGATCGTGCCTATCACGCCGCTGCATTGTTGCGGACCTCCTCGTGCAGGCTCACCGACCATCAAGAAGGTCTCAACCCCTACTTGTCCCTATGGTCGATTGGGCTGCACTTTCTGTGAGCATAGAGAGCAAAAAGTATGCCAGTCCGGAATAAGACCGGCAAGAATCGTCATCCGACCCGCGCTAACGTGTGTCGCTGCAACGAGTTAAGAAAAGGATATTCTCTCGCCGCGAGTACACTAGTGCTGAACGTCCATGGAATCACTGATGCCGTAATTAGACATGCTGCCGGGGTATTTGCCGCAGTAGCGACCCGAAGTGGCGGCATGACAATGACTTACGTATATGGTGCGTTTTTTGGACAGAGTGTAAGATAGGCACAACAGCATTGGACTAGGTCCACCCACACAGGATGTCCCAGGATAAGAGATCATCTGCCAAATTGACGGGCACGATTCTGTGGCGGGTCCGTGACGTGAAATGTGCGAATACATAACATAGCGCTGCGATACGGAACGCTGCGATACGGCACGCAGGCGGCATTTTAGCAGCGCGCACAATGACGGGGGCGCGTAGAACATAGTGCTGAGATGCACCGGCCAGGATACAGGATATGTGTTCGTCCTCCAACTTCTTCGTACCTTGTTGCAAGCGTGCCTCGTAGATGAATCTGATCCGCCTGTCTCACGCGTACCACGCACGGTCGCCATGCTCGGCGCCTGACGCCGCAAACAATCCTCGATGCGTGCGCCGTGGTTCAAATGTGATGCCGATCTGCCTGCGCTATGCGCACGATTTGCCCGTGGGGCGTCTGCGACGGGACCGGTTGCGCTTGCTGTGCGGCCTGCGTGGATGCTCGGTAACGCTCAGCGGTTTTGTGCGATGTCCGGTCGAGCGGACGGTACGCGAGCGGGTCGTTAAACGCTGAATATGCAGGCACGCACTCAGCGAAAATCGGGCCGCCCCACCGCCCGGAAGCGCGTCGCAAATGTTATACGCATAAAATACAGGTGATATTCCGCCCTTTCAGGCCCTCATTTCCCTCTTTTTCCACCCTTTCACCGCGTCTAATATACGTTATACGCGATTATGGCCGCGCCGGTGGGGGAGCCCACCCATGGTAAGATGACGCGCGACTGCCGACCGGCACCGAAGCGCCGTGTCCGTCCGAGCGCTCATTCCGACTCCGCCGTTGTTGCGCTCAATGGCTGGCGCAGTTCTTGCCAGCATCCGCCGACAGGGCGCTCGAGACTGCGAATCCAACGCCGCAGCAAGGAGTTGACCGTGAACGAGAAGCAACGCCTATACCCGCGAGGCCCGTTGGCCCGGATGCGCTCCGAGCCTGCGCGCTCCGGCATGATCCTCATCTCGATTCCGCTGGTTCTCGCGCTGTTCACGTATTTCGGCTCGAGCGACTTTTACCGCCGTGTGCTCTCGACGCCAAGAGCCTACAACGACCTTCACGGCTTCATTTATCACCACGTCGGCAGTTTCGTCATTCTCGGCTGCGGATCCGTGCTGCTGGGCATGCTGCTGGGCTTCAGGCTGCGCGACTTGGGCCTGGGCCTGGGCGATGCTGCCTTGGGCACAGGGCTCTGCTCCGTTATCGTTGTGCTGATCGTGGCACCGGCCACTTTCGCCGTCTCATACCTGCCAGGCATGGCGGCCGAGTACCCGGTTGCGAAATCCGCCCTGGAAACTCGCACGCTTTTCACTATGCACGCGGCTTTTTACATGTTATACTATGTGGGCTGGGAGACGTTCTTTCGGGGCTACGCTCTGTTTGGCCTGGCCGAACGGTTCGGCGCCGGCGCGGCGATCCTGATTCAGACGATACCGTCGACGCTGATCCACACGAGCATCGTCGCATCAGGCAAGCCATTCGTCGAGACCCTGAGCGCCGTGCCCGCCGGGATCTTTCTCGGCTGGCTCGCGATGCGGACCGGTTCGATCTGGTACGGCCTTGGCATCCACGCCGCCGCCGGCCTGCTGACCGACTTCTGGCAATACCTGCACGCGCATGGCCAGTTGTGATATGTATCAGAAGCGCGACTCTTTGCTGAGAAGTGCCTTGTTATGGGCGTTGACATCAGGCAGATCGGCGTTGATGGTCTGAAACAATACAGTGAGATCTCGATCGAATTCACTGTGGAGTCGGTGCTGCGCGTGGAAGAGATCGATGGCGGGCTCGGCGGATTGCTTCTGAAGGACGAAAGCCTCGAAGAGCAGTATGTAAAGGACTATGACATGCTCGCGCAAGAGGAGCGCCCCACCCGATGGCCGGAACGCTTCGACGTCTCCAACTGGGCCTTCTTCATGGCATTTGATGGCGAGCGGCCGGTTGGCGGCGCCGTCGTGGCTTACCGTTCACCGAAGATGAACATGCTCGAGGGCCGAAGCGACCTCGCCGTGCTGTGGGACCTGCGCGTACATCCCGACCGCCGCCGTGAAGGAATTGGCACCGGGCTCTTCCAACACTCAGCCGAGTGGGCTCGACGAAGAAACTGCACGCAATTCAAGATCGAGACACAGAACACCAATGCCGGGGCGTGCAGGTTTTACGCTCGCCAGGGCTGCCACCTTGGCGGCATCGTGCGCCACGCATACCCGGAGCCCGTGGCCCACGAAACGATGCTTCTGTGGCATTTGAACCTGTGAAGTTATGACTACGATGGGAACGCCGAACTTACCGAACAACTTCTACGACGAGTTCGCGCCCTATTATCACCTGATCTATCCTGATTGGGACAAGAGCGTGGCGCGACAGGGTGGCTTGCGGCATCGGAACGCAAAGCATCGGTCTGGCACAGCTTGGCTATAAGGTGACCGCTTCCGACATCTCGCCGAAGGAGATCGAATGCGCTCGGAAGAACGCGAAACGGCGTGATCTGAAGATCGTCTTCTCCGTTGCTGATATGCGCGCCGCGTTCAGTCACCACCAGCAGACATTCGATGTGGTGATTGCTTGCGACAATGCGGTCCACCACTTGTTGTCGGACGTGGAGATCCTCAGGGCTCTTGAACAGTTTCATCTTTGTACTGCGGCTGGCGGCTGCTGCGTCGTGTCGGTGCGAGACTACGCGGCCATGGACCTGACCGGCACACAGGTCAAAACCTACGGTCTGCACCAGGAAGGCGGCAACCGTTGCTTTCTCTTTCAAGTGTGGGATATTGAAGGATCAATCTACGAACTCAGCATGTACGTGATCGACGACAAGGGAAACGCAGGATGCGCGGCGCGCGTCATGCGTACGAAATACTACGCCATAACCATTGATAACCTGGCCGAATTGATGACTGCAGCAGGTTTCCAGGATGTCCACCGCTTGGACGGCCGATTCTTCCAGCTTGTGTTGGTGGGCGTGAAGGAATGAGCAGCATGGCACGAGAGGTACAGCACACAGGATGACCATCTATGGCAAGGAATTCGCAGAAGTCTATAACGACCAGTGGGCATTCTGGGGACCGAAGATGTGGCCGTTTCTCTTTCGAGGGCCTGCGGGATCAGTGGTGCAAGTCTACAGTCTACGGTCGTCAAGAGCCCGAGCCGCACGGTCATAGTCGACACGTCTTTCAGCGAGAAGCGCGCGCTGGGCCGCTACGTGATCACGGGGTTCATCAAGACCGGCCGAGTCTATCGACGGTTCGAGGAAGAGCACATCGAGCGCGGCTGCCGCCCCTGCGAGATCGAAGGTCTTCTGTCGCGGGCGAGCCCGACATTTGAGAAATACGACGGCAACACCCTCTCGGCCGCCGGAGAAAAGCCAGGGAGATTATTGTATTTGTGCCGCCACCGGTAAGGGCGCGCCGCCCTTCCCCACCGGAGCCTGATCGGCCGCATGCGCACTTATGTTAATTCTACGTTCGCACACAATGGGAAAGATGCAAGTGTACGCCTGTGACGTAAGCTGCTGATGGGCAAGATGTTACAGCATTGTGCGGCGCCCCGCATTAGCCCGATAGCCAACGC
>JABMSA010000552.1 GCA_013202185.1 Planctomycetota bacterium | reverse complement strand
GTTATGTGTTGGGTTGCCGTTGGCCGCAGGGATTTGAATGTGCGCGGTGCGGGACAAAGGCTGAGCCGTGGACGACAAGTCGGGGTTACCTTCATTGTCGGCAGTGTGGACATGAGGTCTCTGTGACAGCGGGGACAATCTTTGATCGGACGCGAATGCCGCTGAGCACTTGGTTTGCTGCCATGTGGTTTGTAACCAGCCAGAAGGACGGGGCGAGTGCTCTGGGTTTGAAGCGTGTTCTTGGCTTGGGAAGCTATCAGACGGCTTGGGTGTGATTGCACAAACTGAGACAAGCAATGGTCCGTCCTGGCCGGGATCAGCTTTGTGGCCGCATAGAAGTGGACGAAACCTACATCGGGGGCACTGATGTGGGAGGGAAACGTGGACGCGGTAGCGAAAAGAAGGAGATTGTGGTTATCGCGGTGGAGGTCCATTCGCCGAAGGGGTTCGGGCGCGTGCGCATGCGTCGGATACCTGATGTTTCCGGCGAAAGCCTTGTACCTTTCGTCTGCGACGTTGCCGAGAAAGGCTCTGAAATTCTGACTGATGGATGGGGCGGCTACAACAAACTGTCGAAGCGCGGCTACAAACATGACAAAGTTTTTCTCTCGGACACCGGTGATCCGGCCCACGTCAGCATGCCAGGCGTTCATCGAATCGCCGCCTTGGTCAAACGCTGGCTGTTGAGCACGCACCAGGGATCTGTCAGCCCAAAGCATCTTGAGTACTACCTCGATGAATATACGTTCCGCTTCAACCGTCGATCGTCTCGGTCACGCGGCCTTCTGTTCTATCGTCTTATGCAACAGGCAGTTATGACGCCACCGCTGCCATACAGAGCCCGCGCGCGAGTGGCCAGCGCAACACTTGTGATATGAAAATGGTCACGCGGTAAGATACGTTCTTCGTGTACTAACAATACATGTAGGGGGTCCTGGACTTCTACTTGCGTTAAGTGGAGACCCCCCTTCCGTGTTTCATCGCTCATTTCCCTTTCATGTTGTAACGAAAATCATGCGCCAGGCCGGAATGAGGGGAATTGTGAACCGCTTATACGGTCCATCCGTTCCATCGCTCGCGATCAGAGTCTTTGCGCAATTCATGTCGTAGACGACGATCTCATCCGCTTGGCTTCGGAGCATTAAGACGACCTCTCGTGATTCGTCCAGCGAAGGATTTAGCATCGCGAGCGCCAACCGGCCTTCAGTCAGTTGCCGGACCCACAAGTTGATCTTGTGGTACGAGGCGACATAGGCAAGCAAGGTATCCTTGGCCAGCCAGCGGAACACCGTCTTGAACTGGGTCGCCTTGGAATAGGTTTGGAGATAGGTCCAGGGGTAATAGCCGCCGACGTAAACCCGGCCGCCAAGTTTGTTTTCGAAGACCCCGGAGGCGCAGGCGACTACCTGTTTTCTTTCATAATCAACCAACCGGGATAAGGGTTGGGCGGCCGCCGACGCGGCGATCAACTCCGCAGCGGGAACGTGCCACCACAGGAACGATTGACGGTTGTCGCGATTCCGGCCGGCGAACGGGCGATTCAGGTCGTGCGGCAGAAGTTCTTCGAGGCAATCCGTATCGTGATATCGGGCCACCGTAAAACCGGTATATTCCCCATAGCCCAGCTCGTTGAGCCGCGTCAGGGCAGGGCCGTCCAAGTACACGCCGCGGGAAAGAATGGTCTTCGCTTCCGCATCCGACAAGGCCAGGGGCACATCGCAGGCCAGAGCCGCGATTTGGGCATCCTTCAAGCAATAGGCAGCGGGGATCCCGAGCTCGTGGATTTCGGCGGTATTAGCGATCATGCTCCCCCCGTTATCCGGGCCGAACCAGTCGGGGGCGTTCAGGTATTTGACCGCAAACGAATCCTTGTTCCAGGCGGCATAGAGGCCTTGCGGTTTGGCGCGGCCCAGGGTTTTGGCCATCAGGTCGTAAAACGGCCGGGCTTTGTGCAGCGTGGCGACCAGAGGCTCGTATTCATCGAGCGGCTCGTCGCACATCTGGAGCACATTGAACGCCGTGCCCGTGCAGCCCGCGGCGATATACGCGGCGGATTCCAGGGCGGTGGTGTGGGCCGCCTTCTTGAGTCGCTGATATGGGAAGTTCTCAATCTCTGACTGGATGGACACCACCGCATCGGGAAGCATTGAATTTTGCCTTCCGATCGAATGGGCCTTATCGATCATCTGAAAGAGCGCTTCGTCGCTGTAGAAACCGCCACCCGGCCGCCACATGACTTCGCAATGATTGGGCCCGGCCAGAACTTCCGCCCAGGTGTCGAAATCGTAGCCTTCAAAGAACCGGTCCCCGGTCATGAATCCCAGCGGCAGTTTGGGATCGATGGCGTGGACGGTCTTTTCGATCAGTTCGAAGAGCCGGGAGATCAGTTTGCGGTTATGCTCCAGCCAGGATTTCCGGTTCCGGAGCTTTTCCTCGACCGTGCCGGTATTGAACGCGGCCTTCAGGCCCTCCCGCGGATATCGTTTCCCGGATTCCTTTTCGTAAATCTTCAGGCAGGTCTCGCAGAAACAGCCCGCAACGATCGGCATGTGGCCGAAAAGCCGGATGTCGTCGTCGATCCAGATATAATCCGGCCGGGCCGCCGTAAGGGCTTGGTAAACCGCCTTGATATACTCCCGCATATTCTCGTCGTTGGGACACCGCGAGCCCTCGCAGAGCTTGCCCTCGATATCCGTCAGGGACGTGTAGTTGCCGGTCAGCGAGTTGGGCAGGTTCTCGTTGTGATGCCCTATGGTGCATAGATGATTGATCCCCGTCCGGTACCCCCGCTGGCGGACCTGTTCCATCCGCTTGGCGAGGAGTTTTGCCCGATCCTGAATGACGTTCAGCGGCAGGCACGGATGAGTTTCCGAGGTGAAAAACGTCACCTCGTCCGTGACCCCCTTATATTTCTCGAACATGGCCAGTTGCTCGTTAAACCGGGCTTCGGGAATCCAGATCGGGGTGCCGATGCGGAATGAGATGAAGGCCTTATCAATCCTTGGCGTCATGTGAGCTTCTTTTCCTTGATTTCAAAACATTCTCGGCAGCCCCAGCGAGGCATAGCCTGAAGAATGGGTCTTGGCGTTGTCGTTTCGGGCGCGACGAGCGGACGTCGTCTTCCACGCCTTCATGATCCTTGCATCGGGCACGAGCAGATACCGCTTGCCGGCCGTGGTGGGAAACTCAACTACGGCCCCAGTCAGACGGCCGATCTTCTTGCCGTTCTCGTAGACGATGGCTTTTCGCCACGGGTTGGCCAGCCGGCAGGTCTTGCCCAGTTTGCTCTCGATCCCGATCCATCGCGGCTTGCCCTTTTCAAGCTCCGAGGAAACGACAAAGCCGTCTTGCGCATGAAGGGTGAATCGGGCGTTCTGATCCGCGGTGACGGCCGGCGCAACCCGGATGATCCCATCATGGCTCTGGAGCAACGATTCGTTGACCGCTCCCGCGAACACCGACATCGCCTCCATCCCCATGTGGCGGAACGGATACATCCGGAAGGGAAACGCCTGCTCCTCCCGTTCGTCTTCGGGCAGCGACGTGTCCTGCACGCGCAGATGCGAGACACGCCCCGGCAAGGTGGATTCCGCTTTCGCAATTGCCAGCGATCCATAATGCCCCCAGCCGTTGGAATAAAACTGCCAGTACATCGGCCAGCTATCGATGAC
>JABMSA010000551.1 GCA_013202185.1 Planctomycetota bacterium | reverse complement strand
CTCACAATTAGAGCGGTCCGACTTCAAGAGGCGTGGGAACGCCTTGTCGCGGCAGTATTCCGAGGCGGATCGGGCCGCCGCGCGGGGGCGGTTCTTCAACTTGTGAAACATGCTCAAGAGACACGGTATCTGTCGTAGCCCGGTATCACGGTGCTTGCGTGAAGTTCTGGAAGCGCATGATATCTTTCTGGAAGGTGAGCTTGATGGTGCCCGTGGGGCCGTTGCGCTGTTTTGCGATGATGATGTCTGTTTCGTTCGGGCGTTTCTCAGGATAATAGTAATCCTCGCGATACAGCAATGCTACGACGTCGGCGTCCTGTTCTATCGAGCCCGATTCGCGCAGGTCCGACATGCGCGGCTTGTGACCTTCGCGGGCTTCTGTGGCTCTGCTGAGTTGTGAGAGAGCGATCACGGGTATGTTCAACTCCCTGGCGATGGTCTTGAGCCCGCGCGATATTTCGGTTATCTCCTGTTGCCGGCCTGCGGCTATGGTCCGGTCGGTTCCTTCCATCAACTGAATGTAATCGACCAGCACCAGCTCGATGTTGTGGCGTGCCCTGAGCCGCCGGCACTTGGCCCTCAACTCCATAATAGACAAACCGGGCGTGTCGTCTATAAAAAAACTCGATTGTTGAATATCGCCGGCCGCGCGTGTGAGCTTGGCAAGCTCTGCGTCGTCGACGAATCCGCGCCGAACCTTGTGGCTGTTGACCTTTGCGCGGCTGCAGAGCATGTTGAGCACGATTTGTTCTTTGGCCATCTCCAGGCTGAACAGAACAGCAGGCCGGCCCGAATCTATGCACACATGCCCGGCAATGTTGAGTGAAAAGGTTGTTTTTCCCATGCTGGGTCGGCCGGCCACGATGATCAGCTCCGACGGATGCAGCCCGCCGATTTGCTCGTCGAGGTCGGCGAAGCCGGTGGGGTAGCCGGTGATCGTGCCGGATTGCAGGTCGTCGATTATCTTGAAGGTGTCTTCGATCACCTCGGCCACCGGTGCGGCTTCGCCCGCCATGCGGTCTTCGCTGATGGCAAAGAGGCGCCGCTCGGCGCTCTCGACGAGCTTGCGGGCGTCTCCGCCGGGGGCGTATGCTTCCTTGAGGACTTCGCCGCAGGCGATGATGACCTGTCGCGCCACGGCCTTGTCGTGCACGATGTTTGCGTAGTAGTCGGCGCTCGAGGCCGTGGCTACTGCTTCCATCATTGCGGTGAGTTTTTCGAGGATTGCCGCCTGGTCGCCGATGTCTTCCCTGCTAAGCTCCTCGGGGAGGGTTATTAGGTCGACGGGCCGGTGCGAGTCGTAGAGGCTGAGCATCGCCCGATAAATGATTTGATTCTCGGGCGAGTAGAAGTGGCCGGGCTTGAGCTTCTGAATTACGTCGCCGACGGTATCGGGCTGCGTGAGAAGCGAGCCGAGCAATGCGATTTCGGCCTTTACATTCTGCGGGGGAATGTGCTGGAGGAGCGCTTCGTCTGTCATGGCGCGTGCTCTGGTTGCCTGCAGAGCCCACGCGTGTGTTCGCAGGCGGCGCGGGCTCTGCCGGTAAGTTGCGGGCTCATTCGGCCACCACCCACACTCTGGCGGTGGCCTTTTGAGTGGGGGTGATCTGCACCGTAACGGTGACTACTCCGATCTCCTTGATGTGTGAATCGAGCTTTACCATGTCGGGCTCGACGGGCAGGCCGTCTTCCTGGAAAGCCGCCGCTATCTGCTCGGGACCTATCGAGCCGAAGAGGTGCCCTTCGGGGCTGGCCGCCGCCATGACGGTGCACGACGCAGCTTCGATCTTCTTGGCGAGCGCGGCAAGCTCCTGCCGGCGGCCTTCGACCTTGTGCACCTCGGCAAGCCTCACGCGCTCGAGGGCCATCTTGTTTTCTTCGGTTGCCTTGGCGGCGAGGCCGCGTGGCAGCAGAAAATTCCTGGCGTAGCCGGCCGCCACGTTCACCACGTCGCCGCGCTTGCCCAGTTTGTCAATATCTTCTCGTAAGAGGATTTCCATCGGGATGTCTCCAGCCTCAGTTATTCGCCGGTATAAGACAACAGCGCCATGAATCGGGCGCGCTTGACGGCCCGCTTGGCCTGGCGCTGGTGTCTTGCACAGTTGCCCGAGCGCTTCCTCGAAAACAGCTTTCCCTGGCTGGTCGACAACTTCTCCAGATCGCCGACGTCTTTATAATCGACCTTCCTTCGGCCAGCCCTGCAAAACCGGCAGCGGTGCTTGTCTTGTTGTGTAAAACGTTTTCTTTGTGCCAAAGTTCCGATCTCCCAAATCCGCCGGAAGGCGGACTGAAAATGTGTTGTTAGAAGGGTACGTCGTCTCCACCGAATGCGTCGCCGCCGCCGCCCTGGGGTTCATCTTGCGGTTGTGGCTGCTGCGGCGGCGCGGGCGCGGGCGCGGGCCGGGCCTG
>JABMSA010000550.1 GCA_013202185.1 Planctomycetota bacterium | reverse complement strand
TCGCAGTACCTCATCCTCGGCGCCAAGGCGCGGGCGATCCTCAACGGCCGCTACTATGCCACAACCGAAGACGTAACCGCAGTGGCACTGCCGGTGCTCAGGCATCGCGTGCTCACCAACTTCAACGCCGAGTCGGAAGGCGTGACGTCGGACAGCATCATCGCACGCCTGCTGGAAGAAACGCCCACTCGTTCGGCCAGGGCCACCTGACAGCGGAGGCAGCGCCAATGCCGGAAGTTGCCGATTACCTCAAGCCGGAGTCATTGCAGAAGCTGGCGCGCATGGAGATCGTAGCGCGGCTGGTGGTCGAGGGCTTCATCACCGGCATGCACAAGAGCCCGCACCGCGGTTTCAGCGTCGAATTCGCCGAGCACCGGCAGTACGTGCCCGGCGATGAAATCAGCCACATCAACTGGAAAGCATACGCCCGCTCCGACCGCTACTACATCAAGCAATACGAAGAGGAAACGAACCTTCGCGGCTACATCCTGCTCGACTGCTCCGCCTCGATGGGGTACGGCTCGGGCCCGGTGAACAAGCTTTTCTACGGCAAGTGCCTGGCCGCCGCGCTGTCGTATCTCATGCTCAAGCAGCAGGATTCGGCCGGCCTTGTAACCTTTGACAACGCGGTGCGCAGCTACGTGCCGCCGCGTTCGGTAGCGTCGCACCTCAAGGCGATAACGCGCCAGATCGACGAAGCACGCATCGGCAAGGAAACAAGCCTCAGCAATATCTTCCACGACCTCGCCGAGCGGATCAAACGCCGCGGGCTGATAATCATAATCTCCGATCTCTTCGACAACCTCAAGGACATCGTCTCGGGCCTGTCGCACTTTCGCCACAAGAAGCACGAGGTGATGATTTTCCAGGTGCTCGATCCCGACGAGCTGAACTTTCCGTTCCGCAACTGGACGATGTTCAACAGCCTCGAGGACGATGCCCACCGCTTGCTCACCGAGCCTCAGCGCATCCGGCCCGCGTATCTGCGCGCCTTCGAAGAATTCACAACGGAGGTGCGCCGCCATTGCCGGCAGCGACGGATCGACTACCAGCAGCTCGACACCGCCATCCCGTTCGACGTCGCCCTCGCCACGTACCTCGCCAGGCGCACGGGGAGTTTGTAGGCATGCTCCTTAATCCTGCACTCCTCTTGTGGCTCGGCCTCGCGGGCGCACCGATCGTGATACACCTGCTCAACCGCAGGCGGTATCGCACGCTGCACTGGGGGGCGATGCAGTTCCTCGAGGAGTCGGTGGCCAAAAGCTCGCGAAGGCTGCGGCTCGAGCAGCTTCTCATCCTCCTGCTGCGTACGCTCATCGTTGCATTCATCGTGTACGCGATGGCCCGGCCGTTCCTTCCCGGCGTCGTGCCCGGCCTGCCGGCGGCGCGGCCCAAGCGCAACGTTGTTGTCGTCCTCGACGGTTCCCTTAGCATGCGATACGACGAGCACCGCATCTCGACATTCGCCCGCGCCAAGGAGAACGTGGCGAACATCATCGGCGCACTGGAGAAGGGCGACAGCCTGAACGTGGTGGTGGCGGGGGCGGAACCTCTGCCGCTCGTGCCCGAGCCAATCGTCGACCATGATCGTATCATCTCCGTGCTCAAGGACATCGAGCCCGGCGGAAGCGATGCGAACTTCGCCCTCGCGTTCGAAGAGGCCCAGGCGCAGCTCGACAAGTCGCACAACCCCATCCGCCAGATATATGTCGTAACCGACAAGCAGTCGTTCGGGTGGCATGCGGAGTCCGACGGGCATTGGTTTGCGGCGCTCGCCAGGCTGCAGCGCGCCCGGCGCAAGCCAGCGGTCTACGTGCTGCCGGTAGGCGCACAGCACAGGGAGAACGCCGCCGTAACCTCTCTCACGCCCGCGCACGACTCGGTCGGCATCTACCAGGAAACGCGCTTCGACGTGCGCGTGAGCAACTTCGGCAAGGAAGATCGCGAGAAGTTGAATGTGAGCTTCTCGCTCGAGGGCACGGTTGAGCAGGTGATACAGGCGGACGTGCCGGCAGGCGAGGCGGCTTCCGTTTCCTTCCATCACAAGTTCTCGGAGGCCGGCTCGCATCTCGTGCGCGTGAGGATCGATACCGACGCACTCCCGGCCGACGACGAGATGACAACGAGCGTGGACGTGTACGACGCCATACCGGTGCTGCTGGCCGACGGCTCGCCGGATCGCACGGCGCTCACCCGGCCCGGACCGCTCGAACTGGCCCTTTGCCCTCGCGACAAGGACCATCCCGAGCTCAAGACACTCCTCGCTCCCGAGGTGGTCCGGGCCGACGAAATGCCGGACCTCAGCACTTCCAAGCACCATCTTGTGATTCTGCACGATGTACCGAAGCTGACGCACCGGCAAGTATCGGAGATCGAGGCATTCGTCGACGCCGGCGGCGGGCTGCTCGTCTTCCCCGGCGAGCACACCGACGTCAAGTCGTACAACTCGCTGTTGTATCGCGACACCGACGGCCCCCTGCCGGCCACGCTGGAGCTTGCGCAGGGCACAGAGCAGCCGGTCCGAGGGATGGCGCAGGCGTTCACGCATCCGGCGCTCGCGGCCTTTCGCGATCCGAAACACGGCGACTTCACACTGATCGAGGCGCTCAGGCATTTCAAGCTCGCGCCGGATCCGGCGGACGAACACTCGCGGGTGCTCGCACGCCTGGCCAATGGCGATCCGCTGCTTGTGGAAAAGGCGTTCGGACAGGGGCGGGCCATCGTGTGCGCCGTGCCCATAGACGGCTCGTGGACGAACCTCCAGAAGCGGTCGTTCTTCGTGCCGCTGATCCACTACATGGCCTACTATCTCGCTGGCTCGGTGCATCCGCTTCGCAACGTACCGCTCGGCTCGCCGATCTCGCGGCTGCTCCCGCTGGATTCAAAGGACAAGTTCCTGGAGGTTTACGATCCGGAAGACGAGATGCACGGTGTCGTGGCCGAAGAGAAAGGGGATCGGCTCGTGGCGACGTTCTCCGGCACCGACCGGCCTGGCGTGTATCGCATCGAGGAGCCGGAGGCGGGCCGCAGCACGTATTACGTTGTGCGCTCGCCAACGGGAGAGTCGAACCTGGCCGCGCTCGACCCGCGCGAGACAATATGGATCGAAGAAAAGCTCGGCGCAGTCTTCGCACAAAACTGGGCAGACCTGCACGCGCAGGCGTTCAAGGAGTCGAAGCAACTCCGCGAGTTCTGGCAGCTCATCGTGGTGCTGGTGATCGGGCTTGTGCTGCTCGAGACATTCCTGACGGGGCGATTCGCAAAGAGATTGCAGCGCGGGTGACGGCGCGCGGCTAACGTTGGCCGGTCTTGGCGAGTTTCTCCACCCACGAGCCGAGCAGGCGCTTGAAGAATTCGACGGCCTCGGGGTCCTGTTCGTTGCCGCCAAGGGGGTGGGCGCCGATCGCGGCGCCGCCAAGGGCATAATACCCGATCGCACATCCGCCGATTGCGACGATCCCTATTGCCAGCCCGCCGAGCGCAAGCAGCACGCCGATTGCAACCCCGCCCAGAGCCGCAAGGCCGATTGCAACCCCGCCAAACGTGATCCCGCCGAAGGCCACGCCGCCGACGGCAACCACGCCCAACGCTATATTGCCGATGGCGATGATGCCCTTGGCAACGCGGGGCCGCCCGGTCATGAAGTTGTAGCCGAAAGCAACGTGTACCAGCGGCAGGCCGAATAGCTCCGTCTGCGAACGGTATTCATATCCGAACAGCCGACCGCCCCCGGCAAACCCGCAGTGAGGGCACATGAGCGCCTTTTCAGATATCTCTTTGCCACATTCCTGACAGTTGACGAGCGCCATGATCCGTCATCCTCCTATTTGCGGCGCCGGTGGCTACTTGTTCACGCGATGATTGCGTCAATCAATGCGCTTGAGAAGTTCGAAGTTGCAGATTCGGACGGTGGGCAGCCCTTGCTGGTCCGTTACCAATTGGTCGGCGCCGTCCAACGAAAGCAGCAAGTGGCTGCCTCTGAGGTTGAGGTCCTGGACCCCGGCGGCGTGCAGGCGTTCTGTTGCGGTCTGCACTACGCGCATGTAGGTTTCTTCCGTGATGCGGCCGCGCCGATAGGCCTGCAAGGCGTCTATTGCCCTGTAATGGTCCTGATCCCTGGCGGCAAGCATTTCGTCGGGGCCGTTCCAATAGCCCCAGATGATGATGTAGTCTCGGCGCTGGCTGAGTATGGGGCGGCCGTCGGGCATTCGCAGATTGCCATGGCTTTCATATTTGCTCTTGTCCAACAGTCGAGAAGATATTTCGGACTTCTGCCCGGTCATGTAGATCGCCCTGGGATAGGTTGTTTCGATGTTGTTCTCGAACAGATGCATGCTGAGTGCTATCTCTTCAAAGGGGCTGTTGTAGCCGTGGTGGCGAATCTGCCGGTCCTTGTCGAAAAACGGGTCGACATCCGGAATTTCTCCGACTCTTGACACGCGCCAAACCAGGTGTATGCTGTCCTTTGTTACTGTTTTGTACACCTGGTTGGCAACTGAGAGCTTGGTGCGTGGTGTTTTCCTCCATTTCTCGGGCAGGAAGTACTCGAAGAGCAGGGGGTCTTTTCCTACAACCCACAGCGCGCCGCCCGTGCTCTCTACTGTGCCGCAGACGTAATCCACGCCCATGATCCTTGTAGCTGAGAGCCCTGGAGGAAACTTCACCTCCGCCTCGAATCGGTGCGCCTGCCTCTTGAGGTATGCCTCTCGTTTTACTGCCCTTCGGGCCTTCTCGCGCTGTGGCGTCCTGTCCAGCAACTCGAAATCCACAAGGCCGCTGGGTATTACGGCGCTGCTTCCGGCCGGAAGGGCGCCGTCGGCAGAAGGCTGAATTATTACGTGATGAGGCTTGCTGTCTCCCACCACGAAGCCTTCGTGCTGCAGTTGTTCGTTTGCGCTTTTCACCAGGCTGCGCATTGTGTTTTCATCGATCATTCCTTCCCGCAAAGCCTGTGCGGAGTCGATGCCTGGTATCCATTCATAGATTACGGCGTACTGCCTGTTGAGGTCCAGCGATATTTCTTCGTGTTTCTTGCTGATGACCTCCATCTTGTACCTTTTTCTGCCTATCTTTTCTAGGGCAACGTGTTTTCTGGGCACGTAAATTGCGGAAGGCTTGGGGATGCAGAGCTTGCCCTCTGAACTGTCGATGGACTTGCGCAGTTCCATTACGAGGTCGAATTCTTCGAAGGGACTGTTGAACTCGCCCGCGAATCCCGGGGAGATGTCTGTTGCGCCGGGAATGTCCTGCCCCATACGGTTCCATTTCAGAACAATATCCCTCGATGTGCCCATGACCTCCTTGGTTGTTATTCGATAGACCGCGCTTGTTCCGGGAAGTTTGGTGCTGTTGGCGGCCAGCCACTCCTTGTCGGTCCAGTGATTGTCGGGCAGGAGCTGCCGCACGAAAGGAAGACCATGCCGCGTGATGTACAGGTCGCTTCCGTCATTCATGCGCAGGTGCAGGTACTCCACCCCGAATACCACGATTCGCGGGTGCCGCGCCAGGTGGAACGACGTGGCCGTCGAAAGGCCGGCTTGAGCTTGCACACTTGCCTTGTTGTCTTGCTCGGAAGGCATAATTGTTCCCGAAACAGATACCGGGCGTTCCC
Source organism: Planctomycetota bacterium (assembly GCA_013202185.1). Taxonomy (GTDB): domain Bacteria; phylum Planctomycetota; class PUPC01; order JABMSA01; family JABMSA01; genus JABMSA01. The sequence continues at coordinate 3,786 of JABMSA010000550.1, read as the reverse complement.
GGTCCGATCTGCGCCTTTTACGAGTGGCGGGCGCGGTTCATCAGAGACCGAATGCGCAGCCTGAGCGCGTTGAGCCTTATGAAGCCTTCGGCATCCTTCTGATCGTAAACGCTGTCTTTCTCGAACGTGGCGAACTCGGGGTTGTAGAGGGAGTTGTCCGACTTCCGCCCGGCGATCGTGCAATTGCCCTTGTAGAGCTTGATGCGCGCGGTTCCGTTCACGTTCTTCTGCGTTGCGTCGATCGTCGTCCGCATCACGTTCATCTCCGGCGAGAACCAGTAGCCGTAATAGACAAGCTCTGCGAAGCGCGGTACCAGCGAGTCGCGGAGGTGCATGACTTCGCGGTCCATCGTGATGGATTCGAGTGCGCGGTGTGCGGCGTGGAGGATCGTGCCGCCGGGCGTTTCGTAGACGCCGCGCGATTTCATTCCGACGTAGCGGTTCTCGACCATGTCGACGCGCCCGATGCCGTTTCGGCCGCCGATTTCGTTCAGCTCGGCGAGGAGCGCGGCGGGCGTCAGGCGGGCGCCGTTGACGGCAACGGGGTCGCCGCTTTCGTAGTCGATCTCGACGTACTCGGGCTTATCGGGCGCCTTCTCGGGCGAGACGGTGAGCTGGTACATGTCTTCGGGCGGCTCGGACCACGGGTCCTCGAGGATGCCGCCCTCGAAGCTGATGTGGAGGATGTTGCGGTCGGAGCTGTAGGGCTTCTCGGCCGTGGCCGTAATCGGAATGTTCTTCTGTTTGGCGTATTGCATCAGGTCGAGGCGGCCGGTGAAATCCCACTCGCGCCACGGCGCGATGATCCTGATGTTCGGCTCGAGCGCGAAGAACGTCAACTCGAACCGCACCTGGTCGTTGCCTTTGCCGGTGCAGCCGTGGCTCACGGCGTCGGCGGCCTCCTTGCGGGCGATCTCGATCTGCTTTTTCGCGATTAGCGGCCGCGCGACGGACGTGCCCAGGAGGTAGGTGCCTTCGTAGATCGCATTGGCGCGAAGAATCGGAAAGACGTAGTCGCGCACGAATTCCTCGCGGAGGTCTTCTATGTAGATTTTCGATGCGCCGGTCTTGATGGCCTTCTCGCGGAGCGGCTCGAGTTCTTCGCCCTGGCCGAGATCGGCGGCGAAGGCTATCACCTCGCAGCCGTAGTTCTCAATAAGCCACGTTATTATGACCGAAGTATCCAGCCCGCCCGAGTACGCGAGCACAACCTTCTTCACATTTTCAGCCATCGGCGTATCCTTCCGTTTCAATGAAGATGCAGGAGATTCGTCCTGGCTTGCAGAATAGATTATAGCAAACGAAGCGGCGAGAGTAAACGGTAAATCGGGGGGTGGTTATCTGGATCGAGCGTTCCTGATGCTGTTGAGCAGCGTCTTGCGCTTTTCGATGCGGGCCTTCCATTTGCCGAGCAATTCTTCGTCGTCGAGCTTGGCCAGCGCCCGCTGAGCCTTGGCCGGCTCGCCGGTCGCGAGGAAAAACTGCGCCCGGCGCTGGGCCGTGGCCGGGCCGTCGCCGGTCACGCCGGCCAGGTTCAACAGGTCGCCGGGATCGATGTCTATGAGCTTCCTGGTAATAGCGGTGATGCTCGTTTCGATTGTAAAGGTGGCCTCGCTCACTTTTCGAAGCGTGCCCTCGAGCAGGACTCCCTTCGCCCTGATCAGCACTGTTTGCCCGGTCGTTCGGCGCAATGCTGCAATGGCTTTCTTGCAGATTTCCTGTGCGGCGCTCACCTCGGCCTTCAGCTCGAGGGCTTCTTCGGGCCGGTCCTGGCTGTACTTTTTGAGGTAGCGATCGCAAACAGCGCCGGCGCCGGCATAGTCGCGCTTCAACTCGAGCTTCACAACACTGGTTCGCGCTATGTTGAACGAGCGCACGGCGCGGGCGTGCCTGGCGCTTGCCTGTTGTTGTTTCAACCGGCGCTCATATTCGGGCGTGCGATCTTTCACCCAGCGGGTTGCGGCTTCATCTTCAAAGATGAGTGCCCTGCGTGCGGTTTTCATCGCATCCCTGTATCTCTGGCGCCGGGCCTCCTTCTCGGCCTCTTGCTTGATCTGGCGGAAGCTTGATGCGAGCTGGCTCTTTGTCTTCTTGATTTCATCCTCGATGCCGCGTTTCCAACGGCCGAACCGCAGGCTGTGAGGGTAGCTTTCGAGTTTTTCTATCGCCGGGCCGAATCGCTTGTTCGCCGCCAGTTCTCGGGCCGCCTTCTTGACCTCCTCAAGCTTGATTTCTGCGGTCTTGTTTCGTGTTAGTAGCTGTCGAGCCCTTTCCTTGGCCTTTTGGCCCCATGAGGTTCCGTGATAGGAGGTGTATACGGCGTTGTATTTTCCTATTGCCTCGCCTACGGCGTCTGGATTCCAGGATTCAAACTTCTTCGCTTCCTCGAATGCCTTTTGGGCTTCGACTTCCTGCCTGCTTGCATTGTTCGTTTGATCTGGAGGTTCGCCGGGCTCCCTGGTGAGCACAAACGCAGCCGCCCCCGCCAGCAAGGCAAGAACTGCGATGACAGGGAGCACAAGAGGGGTGGATTTGCGCCGCGACCGCGCGGCCGCGCGCTGCTGGGAGGGCTCGGGCGGGCCGAGCTTGAGTGCGCGACGCGGGGGCAGGCCTTCGCGCACAAGCCGCACGTCTTCCAGGAGTTCCTCGGCGGTCTGATACCGTTGTTCCCTTGGCTTGGTCATCATCATGGTGATCAGCCGGCCGATCCCCGCAGACAGCTCGGGGTCGATGCTGCGGGGGTCGGGCAGCTCTTCGGTAATATGCTTGAGGGCCACCTGTTTGGGCGTGGCGCCTGTGAACGGCGGCACACCGGTAACGATATTGAACAGCGTGGCGCCCAGAGAGTAAATGTCGGACCGGGCGTCGATGTCGTGCCGTCCCTCGGCCTGCTCGGGCGAGATGAAACGAGGCGTTCCTATCGCAACGCCACCGACCTCGCCGACGGCCCCCGCCAGGCCGAGATCCGCGAGCTTGGCGGTTCCATTCGTGGCGAGCATTATGTTGTCGGGCTTGATATCGCGATGGACGATTTTCGCGGATGCTTGTGCATGGATGAGCGCCCGGCATATCTGCTCCACAATATCGAGCGCTTCGGGCTCGCCGATTTTTCCTTCGCGCCCCAGGCGCTGCCCCAACGACTCGCCGTCGACATACTCCATCGCAAAGTAGTAGTGGCCGTCGGCCTGGCCAACGTCATACCCCTGGATTATGTTTGCGTGCGACAGCTTGGCAACGGCGCGTGCCTCCTTTATGAAGCGTCCGACGGAGGATTTGTTCTTCGCGACGCGGGGCGACAGCACCTTGAGCGCCACGAGGCGGTTCATTACGGCTTGCCTTGCCTTGTAAACGGTGCCCATCGCGCCATGACCGATTTCTTCGATCAACTCAAACTTGCCGACCTTCTTGAGCGTTCGTCTTTGAGCGATCTCGCTCAGCAAGTCGTCGGCCTGCTCCCTCGAAACAAAGCCCTGCTTGACAAGGACCACATCGAGGGTTACTGTCGCTCCGATGCTCTCGGCGTACTTTATCTCGGCGAGGGCGGCGTCGACGTCACCTTTTGAGACCAGCCCCTGCCCGATGGCCGCATCGGCGAGATTGTCATCATGGCTCGTCGGCATTGGCAAATCCGCGCTCATTATAGCGTATGGGCGGCAAACAACACGGCGCTGCTGCCTCATCAGTAATTTTATCCCCTGTGGCGGGGATATTCAATCCTCAATCCGCTCTCGGCTCTGGCGGCGCCTTCCGCCGTACGGCGGATTGCCGGGCTCCCCTGCCGGCTTG
>JABMSA010000549.1 GCA_013202185.1 Planctomycetota bacterium | reverse complement strand
GCTCATAACCACCGACGCCAACTTCGATGACAAGATCGACATCCTCGATCTCCTGACCGTCCGCGACAAGCTCCAGGAAGACCCCACCTCCGACAACAACTGGCGCTGCGACGTGAACAAGGACGGATTCATCAACATCCTCGATTTGATCTATGTGAGGAATCACTTGGGGACGAGCAGGCGGTAGGCGCCAATGGCATTGACTTGAGGGCGGAAGAGGGCAGGCGATTCGCTCAACGTCTCGCTCAGCCGACCTACTCGCAGAGCAGGCGCCCCCACACGCATCGAAGCCCTTATCTCAATGCCATTCGTCCTCGTGCCGCATTACCACGTCGCAGGATCGAACATTTGAGGCGCCGGGCGCGCGGGCGGCGGTGACGGTGACAGCGCTTGCCCGGGGTATAGCGGCGCCGGCTGCATCGAAATGGCCGGCATGCCGCCGGGGCCCAAGGTCATTACGCCGGAGATGAATGCCTGCTGCGGAGGAGGCGGGAGCCGATCGAATTGTGCCTTTATTCTGCCGCTGCGCCAGAAAAAGAATGATGCGAGCAGCATGAGAAAAATGAGGCCGCACGCGGCGCCGCCTGCTGTGCCCATGTGGAACTGGGCACCGGTGCCGCCGGCGAGACGCGCCGCCCACGCGATGGTGTACACTGCGAAGATCGGCAGCCCGAGGAATGTGAGGCCGCGTATCATGCACAGGCTCCATGGCTTGCGGCTGAGCAAACCGCTCGAGGTGATCGCGGCCAGCAGGAACGTGACGAGCGCGATCTTGCAGATGACTTGGGCATGCCGGGCGGCGAGGTCGTGGAGGCGAGGGGCTTTTTGGAGAAGAGAGTTGAAGAAGCACGGCCGGTCGAAAGGGCCGTCGCCGAAGCCGAGCATGACGAAGACGCAAACGATGCCCGCCGCCGAGAGGTAGAGGATAAGCCACGAGGCGAATGTTGCCATTGCTGTGTCGAAGGAACTGGCTGTGGACGGGGCCGGGAAGACGGAGTTCCTCGGCGGGGGGGTGCCTCTGGTCGGGGCGCTTGTGCCGTGCGGTGTGAGGTCTTCCATAGACCCTGTCCTCGGTGCGTGGCGCGCGGGCGGCGATCGCGCTCGCAACGGTCCGCGCGCGGTGTGCGGCGGCGCGTGCCGGAAGCCGGGGCGTCAGCAGATGAGAAAACTCAGGAAAGGAACCGGCTCAGTTTTGCAGCGAGGTCGGCGATCAACCCAGGCTTCGGCCCACTGGGCCGCCCGACCCCGCCAAATGCGAATACTCTCTTGCCCTCTACCGAATGATACACCGAAAATGTGCCGGTGTCAAGTTGTAGGGGCTAGCAATTCGGGCGCGGTGCGTGTAAAAAGTTGTAACGCCGGCGCACGGGCGCGGTGATGTTTGGCGCTCGGCGGCACCACCGCGCCACTTGACAACGTGACGGCGATGCCACTGCGGCAAGATGGCGTGGCTTGTGTGACAAAAACGCTGGGCATGCGGGGCGATTGCGCGACGTGCCCAACGCAGCCCGTACCGGATAGCCCCCACCGGGCAGGCGGGGGCCCTGCATGCAGGACGCAGTTTTCAGGCCGGGGACGCGTTCCGACCGGCCCAATGGGGCTTCCTCCTGGTCTCCTTCCGACCACTCCGCACTCATATAAACGAAACAAGGTTCGTTTTGGCGGGCCTTTCGGCGGCCGCGAGATTGCGCACCCCGGCCGCACGCGATGCGGTTTACTGTTTGACTCACAACGGCCCATGCGCTATAATTCGAGTCGGTTTGAGGCATTATTTGGCGGACGCTCAAACATCGGACGGAAGAGGGCCCGGATATGGAAACTGCACGCGACAAGGGCCTCGCGCAAGCAGCGGTGGCGCAAAGGCTGGTCTCGCTGGAAAAGATGCAGGAATGCCTGGACGAGATGAAGCTCGCCGAAGGCGACGGCTCGAGCGCGACGCTCGATGAACTTCTCGTAAAGAAAGGCTTGATCTCTCGCAGGCAGGCCGACGGCTTGCTCGAAGGGCTCGCCCGCAAGGCGCTCCCCAAGGAGATCGGCGGTTTCCAGATCATCGAGCCGGTCGGCACAGGCGGAATGCACACCGTTTACAAGGCGCGACAGATGTCGATGGACCGCATTGTCGCGCTCAAGATACTGTCGCCGAAGGTAGCGCAGAACAACAAATACGTGCAGCGCCTCTTCAAGGAGGCCAGGGCCGTCGCCAAGCTCAGCCACCCCAATATCATTCAGGGCATTGATGTTGGTGAAGACTTGGGCTACTTCTATTTCGCGGCGGAGTTTATTGAGGGAGAATCACTGGGCGACAGCCTCGAGCGCGAGCACTCACTGGGCGAGTATAATGCTCTGAGAATCGCCGAGCAAGTTTGCCTGGCGCTCTGTCACATTCAGCAACATGCCAACATGATTCATGGCGACATCAAGCCCGCCAACATCATGCTGACCAGAGCCGGCGTTGCCAAGCTCGCCGATCTGGGCCTTGCACGCGCCGTCGGCGGCTCCGAGATAATTACCGCAGGCACCCCGCATTACATCTCTCCCGAGCAGCTCCACAACAGTCCGGACGTCGACATCCGGTCAGACATCTATTCTCTGGGCGCCACGCTGTTCCACATGGTCACCGGCAGCCCGCCATACCTCGGCCCCAACGCAAAGGCAATCGGCCTGAAGCACATCTCCGAGCCTATTCCCGAGGTGCGCGCGCCCAATGCACAACTTTCGTTAGGCATCTGCAGGCTCATAACCAAGATGCTTGCCAAGGATCCCGCCGACAGGCACCAAACGCCGGCCGAAGTGCTCAACGATATTCATAGAGTTCAGCAAGGAATGATGCCCGCCGGAGCATTGGTCTTTGCGCGTGTCGATGCTCACCGGACGGCTTCTAGGCGGAGCGTCAACCCTGTCCTTCCGATTGCGATAGTCTTGATTGTCCTGGGCGGAATAGCTGCCGCCGTTGCGTTCAGCAACAAGGGCACCGGCCCTCCCCCGCCGCCTACGAGCAAGAATGTCCTCGCCGCTGAAGCTTATGCCGATGCGGTTGCTTTCGAAAAGGAGCATCCCGAAGCGCTCGCGAAAGTCATCTCCAGGTACGATAGCGTGGCCTCGCGCTACAAGTTTACCGATTGGGGAAAGAAAGCCGGACAGCGAAGCGAGGAGAAGCGCACAACACGCCAAGCCTTGGCCGAGACGAAATTCCTGCAAGTCAAGCAAAAGGCCGACGCACTCGCCGCCAAAGGACGCTATGCCGAAGCCGCGGCTGCGCTAGATGAATATCCGAGACGGCTGAGATTCGGCGAGTGGCCCGATCAGATCAGGACGGAGCGGCGAAAACACCGGGATGCGGCGAGGGCCCGCGAGGAAAAACAGCTCGAGAAAGCCGCTGCACTGGCAGATGAGCAACACTACGAGGAAGCGACAAAAGTGTTGCAGCCACTCCTGGAGTCTGATATCACAGACATTGTCCGGAGGGCAGAAGAACAAATCGCAAAGTAGAACAGGGCCGTTGAAGACATCCTACGCACACAGGTGGAT
>JABMSA010000548.1 GCA_013202185.1 Planctomycetota bacterium | reverse complement strand
TTCGGATATCGAGACGATAGCTTGAACCATAATTCGCAAGCGCACCCGCTGCGGAATAAACAGCAAAAACCACTTGACACGCGCCGCTGAAACGCTATAATAGGTGATAGTAGAGGCTGATTCAACTCGCAGGCTGGAATCTGATTCCGACGTAACTGACCCGTCCAAGGTTTCCAGTTTTCCTTTTCAATCTCCCAGTTGTCCGGCATCCTAAGACATGTCTTGGTGACTGGAAGACAAGAATCAGATCGGAACCCAGCACCAGACTCCGACTTGGTCAATATGCCGGGACGCGATTGACGACCTTCGGACGGACCTCCCCTTAGGAAAATCAGAATTCTTGCCGACCGTCAGGTCGGCGCAACTGTAATGAAGCGCATCCCCGACACTAGCACGCACGCACCACGGCTCGCCTGAGAACGTAATGTCCAAGAAATTCTTCCTCATCGACGGACATTCTCATTGCTACCGCGCCTACTATGCGATACCGCCGTTGTCGGCCCCCGACGGAAGGCCAACCAATGCAGTGCTCGGCTTCACAAACATACTCTTCAAGGTACTCAGAGAACAACAGCCCGACTACATCGCGGTGGCGTTCGACAGCAAGGAGCCAACCTTTCGTCACGAGGCATACGAGCAATACAAGGCCAATCGCAAGGCAATGCCCGACGACCTCAGCACACAGATCGAGGTAATAAAGCAGATAGTGCAAGCATGTAACATCCGCATCATCGCCAAGCCGGGCTACGAAGCCGACGACATCATCGGCACGCTTGCCCGCGAAGCCGCCGCAGATGGGATCAACGTCTTCATGGCCACCAGCGACAAAGACATGCTGCAACTCCTCGACGAACACATATTCCGCTTCGATGCGTCCAGCGGCGCCATCTACTCCGCCGAGACCCTGCGAAGCGAAAAGGGAATAGAGCCCGGGCAAATGATAGACGTCCTCGCCCTCGCCGGCGACACGTCCGACAACGTGCCCGGCGTGGAAGGCATCGGAGAGAAAACCGCCCTGCAACTCGTGAAGCAGTGGGGAACGCTCGACGCAGTACTTGCCAACATCGACAACATAAGCGGCAAGAAACGCAAAGAGCGCCTGGAGCGCGACGCCGACAAGGCGAGGCTCAGCCGGGACCTCGTAACCATCGACACGCACACCAAGCTCGGCGTCGACGTCGACGCGTGCGAGCGGCAAGAATACGACGCGGCGCGCCTGGCGGAAATCTTCCGCGAACTCGATTTCAAGAAGCACGTCGCCGAGCTGTCGAAAGACATCACATCGGTTCCCGAAGATCGAGACTACCACCTCGTCGATACCACGGAAAAACTCGACACGTTCCTGGCCGGGCTGAAAAAAGTGAAGGAATTCTCCTTCGACCTCGAATCCACCAGCACGCGCCCGATGGAAGCCCGCATCGTGGGCTTCTCGTTCTCGTGGCAAGATCACCAGGCATACTACCTGCCGCTGACAGGCCCAATGGGCCCGGTGCTGCCCGGCGCCGAAGTGATCGCCGCACTCAAGCCGATACTCGAGGACGAATCCATCGGCAAGGTGGGCCAGAACCTCAAATACGACAGCCTCGTGCTGCGAAACGCGGGCGTTCGGCTCAACGGCATCACCTTCGATACGATGCTCGCGGCCTATCTGCTCGACCCCGGCCGACGGCGCAACAACATCGTCGACCTCGCGATGGATCACCTGGCCGAGGGCAAGATACGCACCGTGGAACTCCTCGGCAAAGGCAAAAAACAAATAACAATGGACATGGCGGACCTCGACCTGGTCTGCCGATACGCGTGCGAAGACGCCGACGTTGCCTGGCGGCTCGCCAAGGTGCTAGCGCCGAAGCTCATCGAGCAGGGGCTCGACACCCTCCTTCGGGAGATCGAGATACCGCTTATGCGCGTGCTCGAAGAAATGGAATGGAACGGCGTAAAGATAGACGTGCCGTTTCTCAAGGAGATGTCCGACGACCTCGCCGGCAAGCTTGCCGACCTCGAGGAGCGCATCCAGAACGAAGCCGGCGTGCAATTCAACGTGGCATCGCCCAAGCAACTTTCAAAGGTGCTCTTCGAAAAATTCGGGCTCACGAAATCGAAAAAAACAACGCTGGGCTATTCCACCAGCGCCGGAGTGCTCGAGACCCTGGCCAACGAGCACAACCTGCCCGCAATGGTGCTCGAGTACCGGCAGCTCAGCAAACTCAAGTCCACCTACATCGACGCCCTGCCACGGATGATCAACAAGCGAACGAAAAGAATACACACATCGTTCAACCAGACGATCACAGCCACCGGGCGCCTGAGCAGCAGCGCCCCCAACCTCCAAAACATCCCGGTG
>JABMSA010000547.1 GCA_013202185.1 Planctomycetota bacterium | reverse complement strand
TCGCATTCCTGGGCGGCATCGACACCCAGGACCTGCTCGTAAACGGGACGCCCGACGCCGTCCGCGCCGACGTCCGCCGCGTGAAGGATCTTCTCGGCCCGTGCCTGGTCGTGAGCCCCAGCCACGAGGCATTGCTGCCGAACGTCCCGCCCGAAAATGTGCTGGCCATGGCGGAAGAGGCGAGTAAGTAGAAGAAACGGAGGCTCGCAGATTATGAAACGTTCCAAGGAAATCGCCATCGGAATTCCCATTATCATCGTCGTTCTGTTGGGGCTCCGATTCGCCATCGTCAAATCAACAGTACCCCGAACCAAGGGATTCGACGAGGCCCTGATGAAGGAACTCTTGTCCCAAATGGAGCCGGCGCTTGCCGAGATGAAACCCCTCGTAAAATTCATCGGCGATCGAGATTACGAGGCGGCCTATGACGGGCTCGATGCAAAGCTGCAGAACGTGTGGGAAAAGGAGGATTTCGTCAGCAGCGTGGGCGACATCCGCGACCGCATCGGCGACAAGTGGAGCCCATTCATGTTCACGTCCGAGATCAATCACACTCGGATTGGCACGGTGCTCTCCCTCGGTTACCAACTCGACGGCGTGGTCCGTTGCGGCACAGAGTCCATCGAGTACGCGCTGATGATCAAAGCCCTCAAAACCAAACAAGACTGCAAAGTGATCAATTGGGTCATGGGCCGACCGTGCGATGAGAAAGATGACAGCGCGACGGCAGAAAAAGTGGCCTCAGCTTTTCTTGCCCACTGGCGCAACGAGAGGTACGCCGACGCGCAAAATTTCATCGCGCCGGAAGTCAGGAGCCGGTTGGACGAGACGGCTCTCAGGCAGATGTGGAAACTCGCATGGGCCGGCGGCAATGAGCTGCATGTCAAACCATGCCGAATCAAAATAGTCAACGGCACATCTTACTATTCCGTCGTGGCATTGCCGCTCGAGAGCGGCACCTTCGCTGAGATCCACCTCACCGGCAGCGGAGCGGAAATGAAGGTGGCAGGACTAGCGGCCAGAGCTTGGCGTGGGAAGTGAATATGGACCCCGAGAACACAGGGCACAACAACTTCACCTTCTCCCGCATGATCTCCCGCGAGGTGCTCCAAAACTACCTCTCGCGGGCGGTGACGGCACAGGATGTTGTCAAGAGCGATACGCTCGACGATGATATCCGAATGCTCACGAATATCGGCGCGAAGTTCATCGGGCGGGCGGCCTGCATGTCGCGGCCCGGGGATGACGACGATGCCTGGTTCGACCGGACGACTCGAGCCGTCGAGAAGATCCACGCCGCCGACCCCGAAATGATCGTGCAGGCCGGAATATTCGAGGCCGTATACGAAGGCGTCGAGCGAATCCCCGTGCCCGAGTGGATGTTCGACGAGTTCGGCCTGCCCGCCCAAAAGCGCACCTTCCGCTACCGGGCGATGCTCTTTCCCGACGGACGCCACGTGGGCCAGTGGGGAGGCGGAGGCTCCGTGCCCGACATCCGCCGGCCCGAGACGCAACTGTGGTTCTTCTATCGCGCGCGCCGCTTCATCGACGGCGGCAACTTCCACCTCACCCCACCGAGCGATGGCCGGATGGTGGAGTCTGTGTTTGATCATGATTCGAAGGAGTTGGTGATCGGGTGAACCTTGAGCAGATAGCGATGAATCGCGAGGGGATTTTCAGTCCGGTTGCCCGCCGCTCAACTGTCTGGCCAATTCCGCAAACTGCTCGGCCTCCTCGGGCTTCGCGTATTCCTTGAGCAGCACCGCAGCTTTCTCCGCGTATATCCTCGCCCTTTGCACGGACTCCGGCCTTTGCTGCAATAGGGTAAGGTGCATCCGCACACCTTCAGGATACCCTCCTACGAGCCTGTAGTTTCGGCCAGTCTGCTCAAGAAGCGAGATCGCCTCGTCAATGCACTCCGCCGCACGGACCCGATGGGCGAATTCTGCTTGGTCGTCATCTTCCGCAGCCGCCAAGGCCTGCCAGACACTTGCGGACGTCCACAGGCTCAGTGCAAGGTTGGCAGGCAGATTCAGCCGCTTGTATATCTCTATGGCTTCCTGGATTGCCTCGACGGCCTGCTGCAGGTAATCGCGCCGCTGCTGATCGCTCTCGGCCGAATCGGCAAGCTTGGAATAGAAGTTCGACGCGTTGTTCAGGCTCATAGCAAGATCGGCAGGCAGGTTCAGCCGCTTGTATATCTCTACCGATTCTTCGATTGCCTCTATGGCCCGTTGCAGGT
>JABMSA010000546.1 GCA_013202185.1 Planctomycetota bacterium | reverse complement strand
GCCATGGTCGCCGCCTCCGGGCCGATGCGTGGTCAGAGCAAATCCATCGACTGCCCTCGCCTGGCTCGTGAGCAGGCAGCACACCCCGATGCATGCAGCCAGTCCGGCACGCCACCCGCATCTCATCGCCCGTCTCCAAGTCATGTCCATTGTTCTTCTGGCTCTTTCCCGATTAATGTGGGTGATCTTCTAAATGAAAATACATAACCCCTGCTGAGAAGGAACATAAGAGCAATTACGCAAGTAAAGTAATGTACTGTCGCGTGGATGCTTTTGCAAGTGTATTGTTGTAATTTTACGTAAAGAGGTGCGTGAAAGTTGGTTCTTCACGATTCAGGCAATGGGACACTTCAATGCAAGGGTTCCGTAATACAAATGCACCACCCTTCTTTCATTGCCGCAAGGAGTTATAGCAACTGTACTGGTTCAGCGTGAATTGGACAATTCCGACTCGGAGTTAACAGACAACTTGCCTGCGGCAAGTCGGAGTTTAAGAAGGCATGGGGGAAGCTCCGGACATCTTCGCTGCGGAATTGGGTGAGGGAGCCGGTCGCGCCAACTCCCCCGGACGGATGCCCGTCGCCACCCGACCGGATATCCCTGGCGAGGTGCTCTCCAGCAGAGCTCGCTTCCGTTTCTCCGGTTGCCGGTAGTATAGCACGCTGGGTGCCGGTTGTCAAGTGCTGATTCTGGCGGTCTTGGCGGTGGATCGTTCGCCGCTCGGTTCTGGCGGCTACCAGCTTGGCTTGCCTGGCTGCGAGGATGGCTTCGGCACGGCCTTGCAGCTTATCATGCGGGGCGATGTAGCCGATGGCACTGAACAGGCGCACGGTGTTTTAGTGCTCGACTCACTGCTCCACGATCCGCCGGGCGTCGTCGAGCGAAAGCGGCGTGCCCGGGCGCATGCATTCGGTTTTCAACGTTCCGTGCCACCGCTCGATTTTGCCGTTGCTTTGCGGGTAGCACTGCGAGGTTTTCACGTGAGTCATTCCGCCCTGGCGGATGAACCCTTTGAAGCCCTTCGCGATGAACTCCGGGCCGTTGTCGGAGATGATGCGAGGCCGCGTATCGGGGAACCTCTCGGTTGTCCGCTGCACGATTGTTTGAACGTCCTGCTCAGTACAGTGGCTCAGGGGTTAACGACCGCGTCCCCCCCATGTTGCCCAGAATGGCTGCAAAATTCTATTGACTTGCTACCTGCCACGAAGTAGAATCAGGGGGCTAAAGCGAAGTCGCGTTCATGCTCGGTAGGAACGCAGTTAAGGTCGTTTCAAGTTTCGGCCCGCCATCGCCTGGTTCGGCCGAGCGGCAGGCCCCCTGGCGCAGCGAAGCCGAGCAGCCTGCCGCGAAGGCTAGTGCCGAGCCGAAGTTGCTTGACCGCTTGGCGCAGGCGCTACGCTCCCGCCATTACAGCCGACGGACCGAACAGGCGTATAAAAAGGACGTGAAGACCACCATGATTTACACCCCCATCATGTCCTCAACCGGGGCGGCCAGGGCGTCAGGAGTCCCGCGGACGATTTGTAGAGTAGAGATGAAGGTGTCTTATACAGAAACTGTATATTCCCCCGGGCTCATTGCCGAAAAGGCCCTAATGCTTTGCAGGGACAGGAATTATGCCGACTTTGGCTTTGGGGGCTTATAACGCGATCTCGCGGCTTAAAGGTGTTATGAAGAAACCATATAACCATTGTTGGCTGACAAGGATGACAATGAACAACCGTATCGGCTCATCGCATGTCCGGCCTGAAGAGATGGCTTTGATTCGCGCTTGGGCTCATTCGCTGATCACCGATCCAGGAGCCGGGTCGACAGATGGACAAGTTCAGGAACCGGGGCGTTGTCCCCCTGATCTGCCGTTCAGCTTCGTCTGCGGTACTCGATCCAGTCGCGAATGGGTGAAACGAGAGAATGCCCAGTGCGAGAGTGGCGCGTGGCAGAATGGAAAGCGACTGCATTCCCTGCGGTGGCACGATGCGCAAGCCGATCTTCACTGCGTCATGCAACTGACCGAATTCAGCGATTTTCCCGCTATGGAATGGGTCGTGCGACTGCGCTATGAGGGAACCGGAGAGACGGCGCCCATCACCGATTTCAAGGCGCTCGACACATTCTGGAAGTGCGCTCGGGAGGGCGAGATGCCCGAACTGCGCCGCTCGTATGGCAGCGACGGGCGTTATGACGACTTTCAGTATGTGGTCGATGAACTGCGGCAGTCCCAGTGGGACGCGGGCCGCACCATTCGCATGGACAGCGCCAACAATGCCGCTTTCCGCAAGGTCCGGAACGGTTCCCCAGCGTTCGTGCCGTTCATCGATGGCCGCCCCTCCACAACCTGGTTGCCGTTCTTCAACCTGCGTACTGGAGGTGACGGTATTCTGTGTGCGGTGGGCTGGGGCGGACAGTGGTTTGCGGAGTTCGCGCACGACGGCCGGGGCAAGACCGCCATCTCCGCCGGCATGGAGCATCTGGACCTCAGACTGCGGCCGGGCGAGGAGATCCGTTCGCCACGCATACTGGTGCTGTACTCGCAGGGCACGCCGATCCACGCGCACAACGTTCTGCGGCAATTCATGCTTCAGCACCATAGTCCGCGTATGGCCGGCGTTCTCGCGGAAGTGCCCGTCTGCAACGGATCCTGGGGCGGCACACCGACGGCAGGGCATCTGGAAACCATCCGGACCATCACCGAGCAGAAATTGGCCTACGACTACTACTGGGTGGATGCCGGATGGTACGGCACATCGACCAAACCGTGTCCTAGCGTCTTCGATGGCGAGTGGAGCATCACGGGCGATTGGCGCGTCAACCGGCGCTATCATCCCGATGGCTTGAAGCCCGTCAGTGATGCCGCCCGCCGGGCCGGCATGAAGTTCCTGTTGTGGATAGAGCCGGAACGGGCCACGCATGGCACGCCCGTGACGCTGGAGCATCCGGAATGGTTTCTCCGCAGTTCCAAGGAGGCCCCCAAACCCGGCGAAAACCTGCTGCTCAACCTTGCCCACCCCGGCGCATGGCAGTGGGCCGTGGAAACGGTCTCGTCGTTGATCGCCGAGAACGGCATTGACTGCTATCGGGAGGACTTCAACATCGACCCCAGTCCGTTCTGGGCCACCGCTGATGAGGACGGACGCAAAGGATGGCTGGAGGTCCGGTTTGTGGAAGGGCTGTATGCGTTCTGGGACGAGTTGCGCCGACGCCATCCGGGATTGCTCATAGACAACTGCGCCAGCGGCGGGCGGCGGCTGGAACTGGAGACGGTCAGTCGCAGTGTGGCGTTGTGGCGGACGGACTACAATTGCTTCCCGCATACGCAAGCCGACGCCTCACAGGTCCACACCGCCGGACTGAACCTCTGGCTGCCGCTGAACAGCGTCAGTCCGGCCGCCAAGCCGGGCGACACCTATCAGGCGCGTTCCGCCTATTCGGCCGGCTTGGTCCTGTGCGTCGGAGAGTTTGGCCTGCGGGACAGCAAGCATCCCGATTTCCCGTGGGATTGGTTCAGCAAGCGGATTATCGAGGCGAAGCGGCTGCGTCCCTATTTCTATGGCGATTACTACCCCCTGACACCGTGCGTCAACAATCCGGACGCCTGGATGGCTTACCAGTTGCTCCTGCCCGACAAGCAGGATGGTGCGGTGATGGCGTTCAGACGAGCCGAAAGCGCAATGGCCTCCGCAGCTTTCCAGTTGCACGGACTGGACGTGGCAGGAACATACGCGTTCGAAGATGCCGACAGCGGAGAAATCCGGCACATAACTGGCAATGAATTGATGACGCGGGGATTGGCAATTGCCATTGACACTCCTCGCACCAGTCGCCTGCTATTCTACGGGCTTTGTGAAAAGGCCTCTGCCAACAAGCCCACGGAGGCGACTCGCTGAAGCTCGCGCCTCATGGGCACCGTTCGGCGAAAATGCTATTGTTCGCAGGAATGGCGGATTAGAAAATGGACAACAAGAACAATCGTCTGAAGATCATGTCCCTTCACGGAAAGGTGTATGCCATGGACACAAGAGAACGATACCTAGCGACCGCAAGATTCGAACCGGTTGACCGAACCTTCCTTCTGCCGCCCTGGGTATGGAACGAGACGCAGGAACGCTGGCGACAGGAGGGATTGCCGGGGGACGCACAGCTCCACGACAGGTTCCAGACCGACGTAGAGGCCGGATTCCCGCTCCAAATGCAGGGCTGGGCAGGCCCGCACCTGCATCCCCCGCTTGAACGGAAGATCCTCTCCGAATCCGACGAGTATGTTGTCGTCCGTGACGAGGAAGGCAACGTCACGCGGAAGTTCAAGAACGATCCCCTGCGGAGCATG
Organism: Planctomycetota bacterium; assembly: GCA_013202185.1. GTDB lineage: Bacteria > Planctomycetota > PUPC01 > JABMSA01 > JABMSA01 > JABMSA01. The sequence goes on along the minus strand of JABMSA010000546.1, from coordinate 1,142 downwards.
CCGGAATGGATCGAGTACCCGATGAAGGACCGCGAGGACTGGGAGAAGATCATCAAGCCCAGGATGGATGCCAAGATTCCGGGGCGTTGTCCGCAGGGCCCCGAACTGGACAAGGTGGTCGAGCGATTCAAGCAACGCGACTACCCGCTCGGAATCTGGTGCGGTTCGATCTACGGCTGGCCGCGAAGTTTCATGGGGGTCGAACGCATCTCCCTAATGTTCTACGACGATCCCGCCTTGATCCACGAGATGTGCGACCACATGGCGGACTTCGCGGTGGAGATTCTGACGCCCATACTGAAACGGGTTCAGTTCGACCTCGCCTACATCTGGGAAGACATGGCGGGCAAGGCCGGCCCGCTCTGTTCGCCGGCCACGTACCGCGAGTTCTCTCTCGGGCCGCTCAAGCGAGTGACCGAGTTGCTGCACAAGCATGGCGTGCACAACATCATCGTGGACAGCGACGGCAACAACGATGTCCTGATCCCGCTCTGGCTGGAGGCCGGGGTCACAGGGCTGAGGCCGTTCGAAATCGCGGCGGATTGCGACCCGGTGGCGACTCGCAAGCAGTATGGCAAGAACCTGATCATTCAGGGCGGGATAGACAAACGCGCGCTGGCGAAAGGCAGGGAAGCGATCGAGCGGGAGGTGCTGTCCAAGGTGCCGTGGCTGTGCCTGCAGGGCGGCTACTTCCCCCAAGTCGACCACCTGGTCCCGCCGGACGTGTCATTGGAGAGCTATACGTACTACTCGAGACTTCTGCGCGCGGTCGCGGAGTTTCCGGAGCGCTACCTTCACGAGGCGAAGGCAAAGGGCATCTGGACATGAGGTCAGAACCTGGACAAGGGAACCGTCGAACTGGGCATGCACGTTCACTTCACGCATTAGCCCCCAGAAGAGGCTTCCTCTCATTCGTCAAGGCGAAGCAGCAATGCGGCGAACTTGATCCACCATTGCTCTTGAAACAGGAAGGCGAACCAGCGCCTGAACGGTACGGCTTCTCCGCCCGTTAGGCGCACCGTTGGCCAGAGGAGACAAAGACAATGATCGAGCAGTTCGCACCATTTCGACTACGCACCCTGGAGAGTCGCGCGGTTACACAAGAGAACCCGACGGGCGGAAAAGGACTGGGAGGCAAGGAT
>JABMSA010000545.1 GCA_013202185.1 Planctomycetota bacterium | reverse complement strand
TCTCGCTCGCCTTTGGGATGTATATCCGCCGCCCGGTGCAGTGCCGCACCTACGCTGGGGGTATTCCCGAAAGCCTTGTCGCCAAGAGTGTGTATCTGGGCCGCCGGTGGCTGCTCCGTACCACCCAGAAGTTTGTTGATTTCTTCCTGGAGCGCCACGACCCCGGTGAGTTCTATCTTGACAACTTCTATCAACTTTGTAGCCGTACCGCCCATCACCTTTCGAACACCGGCGCTCGCAACGTTGATATTCTTGGCGATCTGCTCGGCAACGGCAGCGTCTTTCTTCTTCTTACCCATTTCCCTGACCAGCTTTGCCGCTTCTGTGGCGGCCGTATTCAGGGGTTTGATGGCATCGGGAGCTGTGACGGCTACACCTTCAGCAATCTTCTCGGAAATCTGACGGACCTTCTCGGTTTCCGAGCGTGCATACTCCAATTGCTCTGCCGTCACCTCACCGGCTTTGAGTTCCCCGGAAATATACATGCATGCCGCCGCGGCGCGATCCAGCACTTCATTCGCTCGGTTGAGTTCACTCAGGGTCATCACCAACGCGTCAATAATCGCCCATGAAGCACCTTCTCTTGCCTCACCGTGGGCATGGCGGATAGCCCGCCCGGCGGTCTGGACCTTCTTTGCGCTTTCGGGGGATTTCCGGGCCAAAGCTTCCCCTGCCGCTTCTGCCGCATCGGCGGCGGTAAGCATGCGTGAGACCACAATCCTGGTCAATCCCTGTTCACTGGCGACAGCTTTCAGGACCTTGCCGACTTCAACCTCGATCCCGGATGCCTTTGGCGTATCACCGGCTGCGATCTTGGCGCCCTGGTCGTGCTTCTGGAGGGCGGCTGCAATCTTAGCCGTGATCTCCAGGAGTTTTTTGTGGAGCGCCATAAGCTCTTCAGCCGTCCGGGCGCGCTCCATCCCGATCTGCTTGTCGAGTTCCTCGAGCAATTGCGCCAAGGCGCCTACTACGCGCCCCTGCTCGTCCATGGTCTGAGTCTTCTCCTTACCGAAAAGCGCCCGCCTCGCATTTTCAGAAGCACTCACGCCGAGATCGGCAAGACGTATGCATTTTTCGCTTGTCCCGATCAATGCAATAATCGAGCGAAGCCCTTCGGTGATTTCTCCCTGCCCCTTGACCCATTGATCCGCATTTGCGTCTGTAAACTGCTGGGACCGAACGGCCTTGAGAATCGTCTCCTGACGCTCCAGGAGCTTGACTACCTGTTCACGGGCCTTCACCAGAGAATCGCGCGTGCTGGTCTGCAGTGTCGCCATCACCCTTTCGAGGCCCGCGATAATACCGCGCTGCGTTTCGGCGGCTTCGGGGAAATCGGTGGCCGTTAGTTGCTTGACCGATTTGCCCATAGCCTCGGTTATACCGGCCTTCTGCATCGCTCGCTGGGCATCGCCTGCCAGGGCTCCATGATCGCCCGACTGCTCAGCTGCCGACTTCAGGATCTTGGCCAGGCTAATACTCATCACACCAAGGGCCTTCTGAGAATGGATCGCCCCGGCCGTAGCTGTTTCGTTATCATCATTCAGTTGGAGGGTTTTCTGCAGGAGCGACTTCTGACTGCCGATCAGAGACCTCACTCGCTCGACGAGTTCGGCCAGCTGCCGCCTCACGCGAAGGCGTTCTCGTTCGGCCAGGATCCGAAGCAGGATCTGGTGCATCTTGGTCTGTGCTTCTTTGTATGTTTTGGTCCGCTCGGGGCCTTGCAGTTCGTATGCCTTCGAGAGCAGTGCGACAGCCTCTTTCATCTCGTTACCGATCAGGGCGGTCGACCGTTTCTGCATGTCCTTCAGGTCGTTGTAAAGCGGCAGGTTGCCCATCTTGTTCTCTTCAAGCTGCTTCAGGTGCATTTGCAGCACACCATGGAGCAATCCCTGCATAAGCCTGCGAGCTCGCTTCTGATAGTCCCGCTGCCGCGCAATAAGCTGCTTGTCGCGCTCGGAGGTCTGGCCTGAGGCGCGCTCGGCCAGGAACGACAGCGCGCCTGACAACACGAACACCACAACCAACATCGCACATCGGACAGATTGTTTCCGCTCTATCATTTCCCCGCCTCCAACTGGGCACGGA
>JABMSA010000544.1 GCA_013202185.1 Planctomycetota bacterium | reverse complement strand
GCAGTTGCACAGTCCGTATGACAACGCACACGCCGGGGCGGCGCATGTTGTCAAGTTTGGCGATGTGTACCGGATGGTGTATTGGGGAGCGGACGCCAACGGCCATAACCATATTGAGGTAAAACAATCAAATGAACGACAGAGAACGCTTCAAGGCGGTGGCGAATTTCGAGACGCCCGACTATGTGCCGATCTTTGGTTTTCCCGGCGCGCCCGGGATGAGCGGCGGGTGCATGAAAAAGACGCACGACTATCTCATCGCCACGGGCATGCCTGCCGACGTCGGCGGATTCAACGAGAACTGGGCCTGCACGGACGTCGAGAGCTGGTATCGCTACTGGGGCACAACGGGCTCAATGGGCATCAATTTCGGCCTGGCGCGCGGCGGGCGATGGTTCGAATCGACATCGCGCGAGGAAGACGGCTACGTGATCATCGAGAGCGAAAACGGCGCCATCACGCGGCAGTTGGTCGACAACGACATCACCTACACCATGCCCGAGTTCATCCGCTATGCCGTGCGCGACCGCGAGTCGTGGGAGTTCCACAAACGGCGAACGCAGGCGAATGATATCATGCCGCCCGATGAGGTGGCGGAGAACTGCCGGCGATTCGACGACCGCACCAGGCCGCTGTGCATCAGCGCCGGCAGCACATACGGTATGCTGCGCGGCCTGATGGGCACCGAGTACGCGAGCATCGCGCTCCACGAAGAGCCCGACCTGATCCACGATATGATTCAGAGCTGCCTCGACGGCGCCCGGAAGTATGTCTTCCCGCTGATCGAACGCCTCAAGCCGGAGATTGTTCAGATAGGCGAGGACCTCTGCTACAACCACGGCATGCTGTTGTCGCCCAGGCATTTCGACGAATACTGCGGGCAGTTCTACAAGGAGGTGTGCGACTGCGCCCGCGCCGCCGGCGCCGACTTGATCGCGATTGACACCGACGGCAACGTGATGGAGTTTACCGGAGTGGCGGCATCGTACGGCGTCAATGCGATCTACCCTTACGAGGTGAAGGGCGGCAACGATCTTTTTGCGCTTCGCGAGCAGTATCCGCGATTCGTTTTCTGCGGATGGCTGGAAAAGGAAAGCATAAACGAAGGCAATGAAGACACAATCGAGCCCGAGATAATGAGCAAGGTGCCGCCGCTGCTCGCGAAAGGCGGATACTTCCCCAACGGCGACCACGGCATCCAGCCCTGGGCCGCCTTCCCGAGCCTGTGCAGGTTTATGACGATCCTTCATGACGTCTGCGGAAACCCCGAGGGCGAGTTTCCGCGAGTGTGACAAGGTGGCGCAATGAAGATTCTGATGATGACCGATATGGAAGGCGCCGCGGGTATACTCAATCACGATGATTGGGTGATGCCCGACGGCCGCTTCTACGACGAAGGTCGGCGGCTGCTCACGAAGGAAGTGAATGCAGCGGTCGAGGGCCTCTTCGAAGGCGGCGCAACCGAGGTGGTCGTCGTGGACGGCCACGGCGCCGGCGGCATCGACACGGGGATTCTGGCCGGCCGCGTGAAAGCGCAGCGCATAGGCGCCGGCGGCTGGCCCTGTGGGCTCGATTCGACCTTCGACGGTTTCTGCTGCGTGGGGCAGCACGCCAAGGCCGGTACCGATTGCTCGCACATCACCCACACGCAATGGTTCAATTACATCGATCTTGCCGTCAACGATATCTCCATCGGCGAGTACGGCCAGATGGCGCTGTGCGCGTTGGAGCTGGGCGTGCCGAGCATCCTGGCTTGCGGCGAGGAGGCGCTCTGCCGCGAGGCCGGCCAGCTTGCGCCGGGCGTCGTGACCGTTGCCGTCAAGAAAGGAATCTTGCAGGACGGGCTCGACGACCTCGACACCGACCGCTACCGCGCGGCGAAGCTGGCGGCAATGCACCTGCCCCCGGAGCAGGCGTGCGAATTGATACGCAAGGGAGCGGCCCGGGCCGCACGAAAGCTGGAATCCACCCCGAACTCATTCGGCTATCCCGACCTCGAGCCGCCCTATGTGCGCACCGCGCGCTTCCGGCAGGACGGCGACAAGGCGGCGTGGGCGGCGCACGATGAGCATCCCGGCAGCATCATTGCACTCATGAACATGCCGTTCACGCCCAGCCCGCCGGTTGAGTAAAAGTCTTCTGGGCGGCGGTGCCGCGAGCGCACGTGCATAACACGGACGCGTGAGAGGCCCGTGCCCCCGGTGGGCTTGTCCCACCGGAGCAAGAGTTCGGCAGCGAACAGCAGACCCCGCCCACCCACCCCCGGCCGCCGCATCCGCCGCAGGGCGGATGTCGTTTCCTGCACGGTGCAGGAAACGTAACCTTTCTTCCGAGTCTGCCGTCTGGCAGGCTCGGAAGAAAGGCCGGCGGCCGTAGCTCGGGGTGGGGGCAACCGGTACTCGCTACCGAACTTTGCTTCCTGCCGGACAAGCCGGCAGGGGGCGCAAGAGCACTGACTGTATCGCGACCGGCGCCCACAAGACTTTTTCACGCCCAGCCCGCCGGTTGAGCGCGAAAGTTCTTGATCGGTCAAACCCTTTGTGCTAACATGATCATAGTGTGAAGCCGATTCGCAGCCCTTCCCGCTCAGGAAAGAATCATTGAAGACAGTTCCCATCATACTCAATCCGATCTCGGGGCGTGGCATCGGCCTGAAGGTGCTGCCCACCATCGAGGAAGGCCTGAGAAAGCACGGATTCGAGCCTGAAGTAATGAAGACGCAAAAGGCCGGCGAGGCGCGGGAGTTCGCCGCCGCCGCACCCGACGACTGCCCATACGTCGTGACACTCGGAGGCGACGGCACCCTCAACGAGGTGATAAACGGCATTGTGCCGCGCGACATACCGATTGCCGTGTTCCCCACCGGCACGGGCAATGTATTCTGCAAGGAGATCGGCCTGCGAAGCGACGTGCAGTTCTTTCTTTCGCTGTTCGAAACGGGCAAAGTAAAGCGCTTCGACGTTGGCTTTGCCGGCTCGCGCTCGTTCATTTCCGTTTCGGGCGCCGGGTTCAACGCCGAAGTCGTCCGACGAATGGAAAAGATCCGGCGCGGCACCATGCGAATGTTTCACTACGTCACTCCGGTGGTGCATGCCATTTTCAAATATCCCTTCCATTCCATCTGCGTGAAGGTCGACGGCGAGATCGTTTGCGAGGATGCGTTTTTGGTCGAAGTGGGCAACACCGCCAGCTACGGAGGGCCGCTTCACTTCACCAGCCTTGCCAAGCCCGACGACGGCATCCTCGACGTCTGCGCCTTCAAGAACACGCAGAGGCCCAAGATTCTCAAGCACATGATCGGCTGCATCACCAACCTTCACCTTCACTGCAGTGAGGTGGTCTACGCCAAGGGCAAAACCGTGCAGCTCACCTCCAACAATGAGGTGCCCACGCACGTCGACGGCGACGGTACCGGAG
>JABMSA010000543.1 GCA_013202185.1 Planctomycetota bacterium | reverse complement strand
TCGTAGGGGTTGGGCGCATCGGGGGTACCGTTGACCTGTGAGTTGAACTGGCCGATGAAGATGTTCTGGATGTCGAGGCCGGTCGACTCATAGCCGGTCTCCATACAAAGATACGGAAACAATTCAGGGATGCCGCGCATTTGCCCTTGCGTTATCGTGTGCTGCCAGAGGGGCTGCCACGGCCCGGCGCCGTCGTTGACGCGATATGAGGCGGAGAAGGTTGTGCCGCCGGTGATCTCGACCTTCAGGTCGAGCGTCGTCGTCGAGGGGTTCAGCTCCTCGAGAACGATCTCGGCGCTTTCCCATTCTTCGCCGGTCGATTCGTCATACACCCCCACACCCAGGACCAGTACATTCTCGTAGAGAGTGCCTTCGTGCATTCCGGTAAACCACGTTGCCCAGAGTTCCGGCTGCGGGCCCGGCTCCCAGCTTCCCAGGCCAACGCCAACGTCAAAGTAATATTGTTCTCGGCTTACGTTCTGGAAATTGGTGATAGTCGCTTCAAACGTGCAGTCTCCCGTCGCCGCCGCAGTCGGATCTCCCGGGTTCGGCCCCAGGCCGTAGAGGCCTTCTTGTTCAAATCCTGATACGCCAAAGTAATCGTAGTGAGCATACGGCGCTTCCGATTGCATTGTCCGACCGAGGAAAAAGAATTCGCTCCCGAGCCCGAGCGCGGCAACGTCGAAGCTTCCTTCAATGAATGCGCCGGACGCGGCTGCCAGGCCGTCTTCGTCTATCGGATACCACTCGCCTTCGGAATCCCATCCCTGGCTGACGACGTCCCATCCTCCTCCCCCGTGTTGGAAATCCACCTGATAGTTGTCGGGTCTGTCGATATCGTCGGTATCGCGAGTGAAAAACATGCGATAGAAGAGTCCCTGGCTGATGGCGTCGGTGACTTTTATCAGTATGTTCAGCCGCGTGCCGTCGGTGCTGTAGGCCAGTTTTACGTACTCAACATCAGTGCCCGGCTGAGACACATCGTCCTCGAGCGTATTCGTGTCCTGCACGTAAGGCCCCACAGCCGCCCAATCGGCGGGGTCGCCATCTGCGGCAATAGTTGCTGAAGGTATTGGCGGAATGGTGATGTCAGCCTGGGGAATGGACATCGTGGCTGCGCCGCCTCCCAGCGCGCACGACACATTGCCGAAAACCGGCGCCCATGCGTACGCGGTGCCCGCTTCTTCCGTCGGCCTCTGGAGGATGGCGGCAGGCGGAATAGCGATAGCGCCTTCGCCATCGACACTCCCCGTCGAGAAATCGTAGTCGATCTCACGGCCCGAGCCGTCCTGATAGTAAATCCGCGTAAGATCAATGCTGAAATCTTCCGCCGAAGATGATGGTGCGATAGCGATTATGCAAACTGCGAGCGTTGCCGACAACCACGTGCGCGTTGTCATTGGAACCTCCTTTTCGAAAACCTGTGACAATCCGAAGCGTGGGCTGCACCGCCGAGGATGGCTCAACCAGCTCAATGACAATAGAGCGTCCCTCAGAGCGGACGTAAAGCCCTGTTATCTCCTATCATGAACAGCATACACCGAAAAACCTGCTGTGTCAAGCTGAAAGTTGATTTGCGACGGGGGCAAAATCGCGTCCAAGAAAATCAGGCGCCGATGAGCTGCCGCCGCGTTTCGCGAAAGTCGCGGACGCCGCGCGCCTGAAGGCTGCGGATGGCCGCCCCTGCCTGGCCCGCGATGAGTTTTCTGGTGGCGGGGCTTGGGTGCGGCTGTATAGTGACAAAGCATCGCCCCCATCGGCGCGAGGCCGATGGGGGGCGCGTGGAGATACAAAACGTCTCAGGGCACGCCAAACAGATACCGTGGCGCACCCTTATGCCATGCGGTGCGGATCGAACGCCGAATTAGAACAGCAACTCGCCGCCGCACGTGTCACCGATGTGGTTGCGGACCAAAATCATATCGAGAATGTTTATGCGGCCGTCATTGTTGACGTCGAACCACCACATGGTGCCGCTGCGGGGATCCTGCCTCATGTGGTCACGTATCAGGATCATGTCGAGAACGTTGACGGTGCAGTCGTTGTTGGCGTCGCCGGCGACGCGCCGGTGGAGGGTGTCGAAGCTGACCATGTTGATGTATTCGGATATGCCGTAATATGCGAAGTCATCGCCGTCGTCAGTTCCATCACCATTGCCTC
>JABMSA010000542.1 GCA_013202185.1 Planctomycetota bacterium | reverse complement strand
GCCATCGACTGTGCCAGGAGGATCGACCGGTTGCTCGACGACCTGGACCGGGACGTTCGCAACAGGTACTTCGTGCTGAACGCCGTTCGGGACGATCGCATTGGGACTGTTCTGGAGAAGATGTCCGGCCTGGGCCTGCAGCACCTGGGCACGATTCCGCGTGACGACGCCGTCGATGAGGCGATCTTCCGGGGCGAATCTCTCTATGAACTTTCCAATACCCCCGCGGTGGGGATAATTGCCGAGATGATGCACAAGATAGGAGTAGGGTAATGGACATCGTGAACACAAAGGAAAAGTGGACTAACCGGATCAGGACGGTCACGATTGGTGCGACGGCCGACGAGGGCGGAACGCGCGCCAACACCGTGACGGTCGGTGGTGAAACCACACTGCCGTTCCTTACGGGCGAAGGCGAGATCCCCAACAGGCCCGTCATTGCCGGTACCATCGCCGACGTGGTGCCCGAGGGCTGGCCCGACGCACTCAAGGACGCCATCGGAGATGTTATCAACTCCCCGGCCGAGTGGGCGCAGAAATGCGTCGAGGAGTTCAAGGTCGACCTCATCAGCCTCAAGCTGCTCGGGCCCGACCCCGCAGGCAAGAACCTCTCCGCCGACGAAGCCGCCAAGACCGTCAAGGCCGTCCTCGAGGCCGTCGACGTGCCCCTCATCATCTGGGGCTGCGGCGACGAAGAAAAAGACAACGACGTACTCATGGAATGCTCGCAGGCCGCCAAGGGCGAGAAATGCCTCATCGGCTCCGCCACCGAGTCCAACTACCGAACACTCGCCGCACTCGGAACCGCCGACGGCCACAACCTCATCGGCGAAGCACCCGTCGACATCAACATCGCCAAGCAGGTAAACATCCTCCTCCAGGACGCCGGCTTCGACCTCAACAACGTCGTCATGTGCAAGGTCACCGCCGCGCTCGGCTACGGGTTCGATTACGTCTACACGATCTTCGAGCGCGTGCGCATCGCCGGCCTCAAGGGCGACGCACTAATGGCCCTGCCGCAGATCGCAAACGTCGGCTGGGAAGTGTGGAAAGTAAAAGAAGCAATCGCCGACGAAGACATACTCCCAGGCTGGGGCAAGCTCGAGCAGCGCGGCCCGCAATGGGAAGCCGCAACCGCAGCCGGCTACCTCCAGGCCGGGGCCGACATCCTCGTGCTCGCACATCCCGACGCCGTCAAGATCACGGCCGAAACCATAAATGAAATGATGGCAGACTGACACCCGCCGGCAGCGCCGGCCGCACACAGATCAAAGGAGAACTCTCTCGTGATATTCATAGGAGAACGGATCAACACCGGCTTTGCCGACATCAAGCAGGCCGTGCAGGACAAAGACCCCAAGCCGCTGCAGGAATGGGCCCGAAAGCAAACCGCAGCCGGAGCCACCTACCTCGACGTCAACCTCGGGGCAATCTCCAGCAAGCCCGAAGACATGTGCTGGATGATCGAAACCGTCCAGGAAGCAGTAGACACCCCCATCTGCATCGACTCGAACAAGGCCAACATACTCGCCGAAGCGATCAAGGTCTGCAAGGCGCCCGCGCTCATCAACTCGACCACCGCCGTCGCCGAAAAGCTCGAGCAGGTCCTCCCCATCGCCGCCGAGCACAACGCGTCGGTCATCGGCGTAGTTATGGACGAGGCAGGCGCCCCGAAGGACGCCAACAAGCGCGTCGAGAACGCCGGCATGATCCTCGCATGTGCGATGGAGCACGGCATTCCGCCAGAGCACATCTTCCTCGATCCGATCGTCATGCCCCTCAAGTTCATGCAAGAGCAAGCCGGGCAGATACTCGAGGCCACCAACCAGTTCAAGCTCTTCAGCGATCCGCCGCCCCACGTCGTCTGCGGGCTGTCAAACATCGCCAACGGCACCAGGCACAAGAAACTCATCAACCGGATCTTCCTGGCAATGGCAATCGCCAACGGCATGGACGCCGCCATCTGCGACGTGATGGACACCGCCCTGGTCAACGCCGCCCTCACCGCGGAGCTAGTGATGAACAAGGCGATCTACGCCGACTCGTATGTGAAGAAATGAATGTGGCTGCATCGCGTATAAGATATCCCCTTAATTGTGCCTGGCACAATTAGGGTCTGCAACTACTGTCATACCAAGGGCTTACGCACGCCCGTCGTATTTGCTCCTTTCAGATATGCGTATAAGACGGCATCTCGCCGACAGTGTTCCACGGGCTCACGCCCGAGGCCAGGCGTATGTCGCCCTTCGGGCTCAGGAGCGCAACCTGTGAGGCACGCGGCCAACGT
>JABMSA010000541.1 GCA_013202185.1 Planctomycetota bacterium | reverse complement strand
GGCGTCGTCAACATCCTCGACCTGATCAGCATCCGCAACGCAATCGGAATCTGCGAGAGCGATTGACCTCGCCATCTGACACCGCGCACGCGAGCCAATCACACAACTCAACGATGACCGGCCGGATCGAAAACGGCCGGGTTTATCCTGAAACATCGAGCAATGTCTTGCGCCATGTTCTGCGCACAGTTGTTAATCATGTGAAAGAGGTACGCCCGCCGTACCTTGCGGGGCGGATGTGTTCTAAGGAAGGAGAAAAGGGATGCCGGCTCCGAGCCAGATACCGGAACCGGTCGTGCAGGCGATCAGGAGCCACGCAGGCTCCGACAGCGAGACGACCTTCGGGCTTCAGACCGACGTCCGCAGCGACGGCAGCTTCGGCGAGGAGTGGCTCGTGCTGACGCCGGCGGGGCTGTATACCGTGCTGCGCGAGCCCGACGGCGCCAGTGTGCGGCGGCACTTTCCATTGCACAGCATCAGGGAGGTAACCGCCGAGACAATGGTCGGCGGCGGCGTGTTGCAGATAACCGGCCCCGAGGGCGGCGTCACCCAACTGATGCGCTACTCGGGCACACAGGCCAAGGCGTTTGGAGAGGCCGCCAGGGCCGTCGAGATTTTCGTCCGATCTGGTCGGCTCGAGGTCGAAGAAGAACTGCTGCACGGGCAGGTGTGCGAGCAATGCGGCCGGAGGCTGCCCGAGGGCACCAAGGTCTGCCCCAACTGCCTCGACAAAGGCAAGGTGCTCAGGCGACTGATGGATTACACCCGGCCATACCGCCGCCGCACGGCCCTGATGATCGCCGTTCTTCTCGTCATCACGGGCACCCAGATGCTGCCGCCGTTCATCGGCGGAGCGATCATCGACGACGTCCTCAGCGCCGGATCGCAGCCTGCCGACCAGCGGCGCATGGTCCTTGCCGCAATGGTCCTGATTCTAACGTTCGCGCACATCACACGCCATGCGCTTTCAATCTTCAAGGGTCGCCTGGCAGGATGGCTCGGCAACCACCTCACCTACGACATCCGTGGCGAAGTCTTCCGAAGCCTCCAGAGGCTGTCGCTGAGTTTCTTCGACAGAAACCAGACGGGCGCAGTCATGTCGCGGGTGAATCAAGACACCAGCCACCTTCACGGCTTCCTTGTGCATGTGCTGCCGTTCGGGGTTCAGTCGGTGCTGCTGATCCTGGCGATCGGCGCGGTGTTGTTTGTCATCAATTGGAAGATCACGCTGTTCATCCTCGTGCCGGTGCCGTTTCTGATATGGTCGGCCAGAATGGTGTGGCGGCGGCTGCACACTTACTACTCGCGCTACTTCGAGCGGCGCTCGCGGCTCAACGCCACGATAGGCGATTCGCTGTGGGGCATCCGGGTGGTCAAGGCTTTCGGGCAGGAGGGCCGCGAGATCGAGCGTTTCGGCATGAAGAACCTCGATTTTCGCGAGGCCGGCGTAGTGCTCGAGCAAAAATGGGCGCTCTACATGCCCGTCATCTCGTTCGTTACAATGTCGGGTACGATGATAGTGTGGTACACCGGCGGCATCGACGTCATGGGCGGAAGAATGAGCGTGGGCGAGCTGGTGTGGTACATGGGCAACCTCGCGATGTTTTACGGGCCCGTGCAAATGCTCACCGGCATCACCAACTACCTCTCCAACGCCCTCACATCGGCCGAGCGCGTGTTCGAGATCCTCGATACGCCGTCCGAAGTGAGCGAAGACGACAACGCCGTTGATCTGGGCCAGCTCAACGGCAAGATCGAGCTGCGCAACGTCACCTTCGGATACACAAGGCTCAAGCCGGTCCTCGACAACATCAGCCTCACCATCGATCCCGGCGAGACGGTGGGCCTCGTGGGCAGAAGCGGCTCGGGCAAGACGACGATCACCAACCTGATATGCAGGTTTTACGATGCGCAGGGGGGCCGGGTGCTGCTCGACGGCCACGACGTGGGAAAAATAAAGAAACAGTGCCTTGGCAGAAACATCGCCGTGGTCCTGCAGGAGACGTTTCTCTTCGACGGCACCATAGGCGAGAACATCGCGTACGGCCGGCCCGACGTAACGCCAATGGAGATGATGCGCGCGGCAAAGGCCGCCAACGCACACGATTTCATCGTCGGATTTCCGCACGGCTACGACTCGCGCGTCGGCGAGCGCGGCGGGCGGCTCTCGCTGGGCGAACGGCAGCGCGTCGCCATTGCAAGGGCTATCCTCAACGACCCGAGAATACTTATTCTCGACGAGGCCACGTCGTCGGTCGACACCGAAACCGAACGCCAGATTCAGGGCGCACTCGACAAGCTCACGAAAAACCGCACAACCATAATCATCGCGCACAGGCTCTCGACCCTCCGAAACGCGAACAGGATAATCGTTGTGCACGAGGGCCGCCTGGCCGAAACCGGCACCCACGACGAGCTGATGAGCCATCGCGGAAACTACTACTGGCTGATCAAGGCCCAGGGCCCGCTCGAAGAATGAGCAGGAGAAGGAAAAGAGGAGAGCCGACAACATGCATGATACAAGCACCGCGCCGCTGCTCCAAAGAAGCCTCGACGGCTCGCCGCACGACCTCGAGATGCTCCACCCCGAATCGGTGACCATCTACCGGCCCGACAGCGGGTTCCCCAACCTCATCCTCAAGGGCGAGGTCTGTTATCCTCGCGTCCGCATCGTCAGGTGCTTTCCGCTCTCGGCGGGGTCGGTGTACGTTTCAATCCACGACTGGGCCGACAGGGAGATCGGCGTAATCGAGGACCCCTCGCTGCTCGACGAGGAATCCAGGCGCACAGTGGCCGAAGAACTCGACAAGCGATACTTCGTGTCAGAGATAAACGACATATATACAGTAGAGAACCGGCACGGCTACGCCATCTTCGACGTCCAGACCAACCGCGGCAGGCGCGTCTTCAACGTCCATGACCGACGCCGCAACATCGTACAGCTCGGGCGCGAGCAGGTGTTTGTGATCGACACCGACGGCTGCCAATACAACATCCCCGACTACCGGACCCTCAGCATCTACGCCCAGAGGCAACTCTACAAGATACTGTAAAACGCCGTACGCGCTGCGTGTGCAGGTTGTTGTGCGCCGCAGCAGAGCGTCCATAGTAGCGATATGGCCGGCGTTGCGTCAGGTTCCGAGGTTCCACGACGCAAGGTATTCTTTCTGCTGCTCGGTGAGTGTGTCGATCTCAATTCCCATTGTCTTGAGCTTGAGGCTGGAGATGCCTTTGTCGATATCCACGGGCACGTCGTAGACCTTCTTCTCGAGCTTGTCGGCGTTTTGGATTATGTATTCGGCACAGAGCGCCTGGTCGGAGGCGGTGAGGGTCCAATTGCCGGCGGAGGATTCGCCGTGGAAGCCCAACTGCGTGTCGAAGGTCAACGAAAAGCCGCTGTTGGCATCGACACGCGCTTCCTGGAGGGTGTTTGCGGTGCCTGCGGGCGATTCGATGCTCAGGGCCACGTCGCCCATCCAGGGGTGGTCGACCTCCACGAAAACCGAGACGGCCCTGATGGCGAGGTCGTGAGGCGCGTTGATGGTTTCGGTTATGCCGGCGGGGTCGTTGTCGGTGATGGTGCGGGGGGCGGGCAGCGTGTGGGTGTATGTTTTTGCCCAGGGCATGACCGCCGTGAAAGCGGAGTAGGCGTTGGCGCGGCCGCCGGTTACGGTTTTGCCCAGGTGTGAGGGCACGGTGTCGGTGCCTTCCAGTATCATGAGGCGCAGCTTGCGGACGTTCACCGCGGGGTATTGAGAGCGCATGAGCGCGGCGATGCCGGCCACATTGGGCGAAGCGAATGAGGTGCCGGAGGCATACTTGTAGCCGCTGTCCTTGCTTGTGGTGTATACCGACGATCCGGGCGCGGCGAGGTCGACGGCCTTGGCGCCGAAGTTCGACCAGCTCGGCATCGAGTCGCTGCTGGTG
>JABMSA010000540.1 GCA_013202185.1 Planctomycetota bacterium | reverse complement strand
CGCCTGCACCACGCTGCTGGGCACGCTCAAGCCCGTGCCGCTGTCGTCGGCGGTGCACGACAGCTTCCACACCTGGCGCGGAATGCGCGATCCGAAGGAGCCGGGCGTGCGCTACAACGCCGGCGGCTGCCTCATCCACGGCCTCACCGTCGTGGCAAACTCGCTTCACGCGGCGCAGCGGGCGCTGGGGGCGGGTGTTTGCACGGCGGACGAACTCCGCGCCGCGCTCGCGTCCGATTTCGAAGGCGCCGACGACCTGCGCAACTTCCTCCTCCGGCAGAGCAAATTCGGCAGCGACCTCGAGGAGGCGGACAGCGTGGCGGCGCGGATCGCAAACAAGGTATCCGACATGGTGGCCGCACTCCGCAACCCCGCCGGCAACGCCTTCCTCGTCGACTGGTCCACGCCGACTACGCACCTGCTTTACGGATACTGGGTGGGCGCGACGCCCGACGGCCGCAACGCACGGCAGATGCTCAACTTCGGCATCGATCCCCTGCCCGGCCAAACGCGCGCCGACCTCCCCGGCAGAATCGCCTCCACCTGGAAGCTTCCGTTCCTCAAGATGACGGGGGGCTTCGCCTCGCACATCGGCCTGAGCGTCTCGGATGCCCCCGCCGACGTATCCCTCGAGGCCAAGGGACTGTGGCTGCGCGACCGGGTCATCGCGCCGCTGTTCAAGCTCGGCAGCGGCGAGGCCGAAACGCCGTTCTACGTCTACTTCAATATCGACGACGTCGCGCACCTGCGCCAGGTCCTCAAGAATCCGAAAAAATACGCGCCCGACGGAATCTACATCCTCCGCATCCACGGCACGTTCGTGAACTTCCTCGACCTCTCGCCCGCGATCCAGAAAGACATCATCGAGCGGCTCGATCCGGCCTGCGCCGTCGCGTGATGGATGCGTCGTTGTCAAGTACGTTGCCTGGCTCCCGGAGGGCGCCGACGTGCGCGTTCCCGTCCTCCATCGCTTGCTGTTGTCTCTTGACAGCCCGTCCTGTATTATACGCACCGCATCGCGAGCAAATACGAGGACCGTTCGTAACCTGTTGATACCACAGTACTTGCAAACCCTAATTGTGCCAGGCACAGAAAAAGGGGGTCATTGCGCCTGGGCGCGGGCCAGCCGCCGTTTTGCTTCACGGTGGACGTTGCCGAAGCGCTGATCCCACGTTGTCTCGAGCATCTTTTCATAGACGCCCACCGCGAGGTCGCGCTGGTTGTTCCTGGTGTAGCTTTGGGCGAGGCCGTAGTGGCTCTGGGGTTCCTCGGGCCGAAACTTCACCACTCGCTTCCACATTCCAATGGCGTCGCCGTGGCGGTTCGTGTTGGTGTAGATGTTCGCCATCCGGCGGTGACTGTCGGCCTCGGTTGGCATCGCCTCGAGCATCGTGGTGTATGCCCGCATAGCCTCCGCGTTGCGGCCGGCGTTCTTCAGCAGGCGGCCCATCTCGCTGTAGTGCTGCACGTTCTTCGAGTCGTACCGCGTCCAGTCGCGATAGTGCGCTATCAGTTCGTCCGTCCGGTTCGCGTTGCGGAGGGTCTCGACGACCCGCTTTCGGATGTCGGCGTTGTTTGGCGCGACCTCGAGTGCGGCCCGGTAGTGGCGGAGCGCCTGGTCGTGGTCGTTCTTGTCGCGGGCAACGTCGCCGAAGATCATCCGCAGCGCGGGCTTTTCGGTTTGCGTTTCCTTCGCGTTGCGCTCGTAGTCGGCAATGAGCTTGTCAAGTTGTCCGCCGTCTCGAACGATCCGCTTCAGCTCGTCGTAGAGTTCCCTTCGGCGGTGTTCCTCGCCGATCCGCGATGCGCCCGTCAGCAGCGCGTCGATTGCCTTTTCGTTCTCGCCTTTCTTCTCGTGACACTTGGCGATGTTCAGGAAGCACGTTCGCACGTGGCCGCTGTCGGCGCCGCGATTCTGTGCCCGTCGGTAATAATCATGCATACGCAATGCGAGGGTCGATTTTTCGAGTGCAAGATCGTACAGCCCCGCCTCGAACGCGCTCTCGCTTATCGAGCGATGATTGCTGTAATCATACCGCCCTCGCCCGGCCAGTTGCGAGGCTTTCTCATAGCTCTCGAGGGCTTCGGCACGCTGCCCGAGCTTTGCGAGGAAGTAGCCTTCCTGCATCTTGTAGTGGTGGGAATTCCGGTTCGACTTCATGACCGTGTGGACGGTATCGAGTGCTTTCTGCCAGTTCTTCTTCTCTTTGTGGATGCTGATGATCTGCGCGAGGACGTGGTTGCGATCCGAGAATGCGGACGACTCGAGCGCCATGGCGTAATACTTCAGGGCGGTGTCGGGCTGGTGCAGGTGGCTGCGGTAGGCGTCGCCGATGGTCCGATAGGTGTTGCCAAGGTCCCTTCGGCCTTCCGGCACGGCGTTCATCTTCGCCGTCATCTTGTCGGTGAGGTCAAGGTTCCCCACGGCCTCCCAGAAGTAGCCCGGCCATCTGTGATCGGCAAGGCGGGTGTCGCCCAGGTGCACGTCCATCTCATCGAGCAGGACTTTTGCCACGAAGTCGCGGCTGATCTTCTCCTTGTTCCGCTCGCGAAGCATGGCCCTGCATATCCTCTGGATGAGATCGTTGCGCCCGTTACGGGAGCGGTACGCTTCCCCGCTCTTGGCAATGCCTTCGGCCCAGATTTCCACGGCCTTCTGCGGATCGTCAGGCATGAAGCATTCGCCTAAGCTGCGCCATGCATAGGCGTAGTTGGAATCGCGTCGTGCAAACTCCAAGAGTTCGCGCATCACAGGTTCGGTGCGGTCCTTCAAATCATGCTTCCGCAGGTATTGGCGGGCCTGCTGAATGTAGCCACCTACATTGCCTCGATTATTGCGGCAGAGCAGCTTGTAGGCCTCGAGTACCGCATCGTGCTCCTTGGCGCCTTCGGCAAAGGCGCGCATCGCCTCGGCGGCGTCGCGGCGATTATGCCTGGGCCCCGTAGTCGCCGCCGCTCGGTAGGCGTTTATCACGTCGACAGCGGGGTACTTCTTCGATCGTGCCATGAGGTCGGCCTTCAGTCGTAGCGCTTTTGCGGCGAGGCGCGAGCGGCCGTCGCGGATGACCTCCTCCACCAGCGCCGCCGCATGCGGCTCGTACGTTTTTTCGGCCGGTACGAGCT
>JABMSA010000539.1 GCA_013202185.1 Planctomycetota bacterium | reverse complement strand
ATGGTCGGGAACAACACGCCGACGTTCTTCATACGGGACGCCATCAAGTTCCCGGATTTCATCCACACCCAGAAGCGTGATCCCCAGACCAATGCCAAGTCGGACACTATGCAGTGGGACTTCTGGTCGCAGGTGCCGGAAGCGCTTCACCAAGTGACAATTCTCTTCTCCGACCGGGGCATTCCCAGAGGCATCCCCTATATGAACGGCTACGGCAGCCACACATACAGCTTCATAAACGCGGACAACAAAAGGTATTGGGTCAAATTCCATTTCAAGACGCAGCAGGGAATCCAGTGTATACCCCCGGAGGAGGCCGCCCGTATCGCGGGGGAGAATCCCGACTATCACACGTGCCAGCTATTCGATGCGATCGAGCGTGGGGACTACCCCAAGTGGACGTTCTCCGTTCAGATCATGCCTGAAGCGGAGGCAGAGACATACCTGTGGAATCCCTTTGATCTGACTAAAGTATGGCCGCACGCTGACTACCCGCTGATCGAAGTCGGTGTACTCGAGATGAACCGTAACCCGGATAACTACTTCGCGGAGGTCGAGCAGGCCGCGTTCTCGCCGGCAAACGTAGTGCCCGGGATATCCTTCTCTCCCTGCAAGATGCTGCAGGCGCGCATCTTTGCCTATGCCGACGCGCACCGTTATCGCCTGGGCGTCAACTTCGAGCGTTTGCCGATTAACGCGCCACGTGCGACCGAAGTGGGGAACACCTACCAGCGTGATGGACACATGAGGTTCGACGACAACGGTGGACCAGGTCCGAACTATGAACCGAACAGCTTCGGCGGCCCCAAGGCAGATCCGGCCTACAACGAGCCACCCCTGAAGGTTTCCGGCGACGCGGACCGCTATGAGCAGAAGCGGGGGGTC
This sequence comes from Planctomycetota bacterium, assembly GCA_013202185.1. Lineage (GTDB taxonomy): Bacteria > Planctomycetota > PUPC01 > JABMSA01 > JABMSA01 > JABMSA01. The sequence goes on along the minus strand of JABMSA010000539.1, from coordinate 2,152 downwards.
AATGATGACTACGTCCAGCCAGGGAATCTCTTCAGGCTGATGTCCCCGGAGCAACAGAAGGGGTTGATTGCAAACATCGCAAGCAGCCTGAAGAAGGTCCCGAAGGAGATCCAGGAGAAGATGGTTGCCCATTTCCGCAAGGCGGATCAGGCGTACGGTGATGGCATTTCCCAAGGGCTGGGCTTGACGTGAGATAGGAAAGCATAGCAACTGCATGCACTCGGGCGTGGAAAAGCGCCGCGCTTTTCCACGCCGGTGATGCATCACGTTACAGTGACTGCGTGGAAGCCGGCCGTGAACTTGACACCGACGCAAACGTTTGCGTATGCATGCTCCCAGCGCTGGACCGCCCTTTCAGGGCTCGTCGTTTCGCATCGCTAACTGACAGCCAAATCAAAGCGCCTGACAGCCGCCAAAACCACAATCACGACAAAATAACCGCACCGTTGGGAATCGGCCGGCAAAAAGTGGTAGAATCTGCTATGAGAAAGGGGACTGAAAAATGAGTCGTCAAGAAGGCTCATGTGGCGCGGTGGGCCGCATCACCTGACACTGAACTGCAACAACAAGGAACTACTTTTGAAGGAGTACTTGTGTTTGCATTCTCCATCACTCAATCGCACATCGTCCACTCACCCCTTCACGAGCTTGACCATGTCTGCCACCGCTTTGTGGAGGCCGTCGAATACGGCCTGGATGATGATGGCGTGGCCGGTGTTGAAGTCTTCGACTTCCGGCAAGCTGGCGAGCATCGTGGTATTCCGGTAGTCGAGCCCGTGGCCGACGTTTACCAGCAGGCCCAGGGATGCGGCGTGCCGGGCGCCGTTGGCGATCTTCTCGAATTCCTCGAATTGCTTTTCGGCCAGACGTGCGTCCGAGTACTCGGCGGTACACAGCTCGACGGATTGCGCGCCGCAGCGCTTTGATGCGTCGATCTGGGCTTCGTCGGCATCGATGAAATAGCTCACGTGAATGCCGGCTGCCTTCAGCTTTGCCGTGCTAGCCTTGATCGCGTCCTCGTTCGCGACGACGTCGAGCCCGCCGGTGGTGGTTACCTCGTTGGGATGCTCAGGCACCAGCGAGACCATGTCGGGCTTTACGTCGAGCGCGATGTTGATCATCTCTTCGGTGTTTGCCATCTCGAGGTTGAGGCGTGTTTTGATGTGCTTGCGGAGCGCCGGGAGGTCGGCGTCCTGGATGTGGCGCCGGTCCTGGCGGAGGTGAACGGTAATCCCCTCGGCCCCGGCGGCCTCGACGATGTCGGCGGCCTGCAGGAGATCGGGGTAGGGCGTCTTGCGCAGCTCGCGCAGCCGCGCGACGAGGTCGATGTTCACGTTGAGCTTCGGCATGGTATTGCTCCTGTCGGGCGTGGTTTTCAGAGGCTCGTTTGGATCTCCTGCAGCGCGGCGAGTGCTTCGCGGGCGCGGTCGCCGGGCTCGTCGCCTAGTTGGAACAGGTCGATTGTGAGGAAGCCTTCGTATCCGACTTCGCGGAGTGCGTCGAAAATCGCGGGCAGGTTCATCTCGCCCTCGCCGGGCAGCAGGTGCTTGTGTACGCCGCCGGCGATGTCTTCCACGTGGATGTGAACGATCTTGTCGCCGAGCTTGTGTATGGTTTCGACGACGTCCGGGTCGGTGAGATACGCGTGGCCGATGTCGAGGTTGATCTTCAAGTTGGGCGACCCTACCCGCTGGGCCATTGTCAGAAAATCCTCTGACGAATCGATCAGCAGGCCGGGCTCGGGCTCGACGGCGATATCGATATCACAGCGTTCCGCGCGGTTGCACAGGCGGGCGAGGCGCTCCTGGACCAGCGCGAGGTGATCGGCGCGTGCGGCGTCGGGCGGCTCGGTGTTGATGACCAGCACCTTCGCGCCCATCCGGTGCGCGATATCAAGCGCCCGGAATGTCTTGTCCACCTTCTCGTCAATCGGCAGGCCGTCGCCGTGGTAGCTCACCGAACTCAGGGGCAGCTCGAATTCCTCGAGCATTTTCGCGACGCGTTGAATGCGGACGTCGTCGAGAATCTCCGGCGTGCACCCGGGGTGCTCCAGGCACAGCTCCACCGAGTCGAAACCCGCCAGGGCGATGTCTTCGAGCGTCGGCCCCAGGCCCCAATCCGCATAACCTGCCGTTCTGAAACCGGTTTTCAT
>JABMSA010000538.1 GCA_013202185.1 Planctomycetota bacterium | reverse complement strand
CGCATGCCGGGTTGCCGAGTTGAGTTTGATTCTCACACTGCTGGACTATATCGATCCGCCAGGTTTGGCGAACGGCTCTTTCAAGTTGCCGGTTCTGCGAGACAAGAACATATTTGAGGCGGATTTCTTTGCGCCAGAGACAGAATGGACGCGGTACGCTACAAAGACCAAATTCGACTGGATCGTCGGTAATCCCCCGTGGATCGAGGTGAAGGGCGGAAAAATAACCCAAGAAGACCGACACGTTTGGGATTGGATGCAATCGAACAAGCAGGGATGTCCCACGGGCGGCCACCAGGTCGCTGAGGCCTTTGCTTGGAAGGTTGCCTCTCACATTGCAGTCAAGGGTGTCGTCGGTCTGCTTCTGCCTGCTATGACGCTGTTCAAGGACGAATCCAAAGCCTTTAGAACAAAGTTTTTCCAGCAAAACCGCGTATCGTGCGTGGCAAATTTTGCCAATCTGCGCCATGTTCTTTTCGGCGAGCAATCACTGGCGCCGGCTGCGGCATTCTTCTACTCTCCCCGAATACCTGCCTCTTCTGATGAAGTCGACCTTAGCGAAGAAAGAATACTGACGTATGCGCCTTTCAGGGCCAACCAGGAAGCAAACCGGCCATCTGCCGCGGAAAAGCAAAAGAAGACCGGAAAGCGAAAAAGAACATGGAACATTGTAGTCAACGCGAACGAGGTGCGTGAACTCCGGGCCGCCGCAGTAGCCAGTGGCGACTTGCTGCCGTGGAAACTCGCAATGTGGGGATCGCATCGCGACGAGCGATTGCTGCGCAGGGTAAGGAATCGCTTCCCTACCTCGCTCTCGCAATTTGCTGACGACAATGATCTAGATGTTCATGAGGGACCGCAGCTTCGATCTCAGCGTGAAGCCGGGCAAGAAACACTAGAGCCTGTGAAAGGATTGGCCGGCAAGAACCGTCTCAAAATCAAGAAATTGCAGAGATGCGGCAGAATCTTCGAGTTCCCGCCGGGTTCTTTGAAAGGCATTGAGCCTAGCTCTGCCTACCTACGGCTGCGTGGCGGAAGACAGGGCTTGGTTGTATCTTATCCTCCCCATATCATTGTGGATGCCTCGAGACGCTTCGCCGTTTATTCCGATGAATTCATTGCAGTTCCCCCGCGATATATCGGTATATCGGGAAGCGAGGACAAAGCCCAACTCCTTCGGGCTTTGTCGCTGTACCTAAGTTCAGATTTCGTCAAATATCACCAATTCCTGACATCACCTGAGTGGGGGATTCGCGCAGCACGGACGGCGCTGAACGCGCTCCTTCGACTCCCGGTGCCATTGGATGCTTTGGGAAACCATGATCTTCAAGGCTGGGTTGATCTACACGCATCACTTGTCAAAGCTTCCTCGGACCAGCAGGCAAGCAAGAAAACCTTACCGTTGTTAGATGGCCCCAATGTGAGCGGGAAATTATCATGCTTGACGGCGAAGATGAACGAGGAAGTTAATGATCTGCTGGGGCTGACCGATTCGGAGAGGACGTTAGTGAACGATTTCGTTTCACTGCGATTCCAAATGACTGATGGAAAGGTAAACCAGGAGGTCGTCAGGAAGCCGACCGAGGAAGAGATGAAGGAGTATCTTTTCACCCTCAGATCCGAACTCGACGCATTCCTTGAGGATCAGCCAGGGCTGCGTCACGAACTGGTCGCCGTGCAAGACGAGCGCTCTGCAATGATCAGCATTGATCTCAAGACAGGGAAAAGGAAGAGCATCCTGCCACAAGTTCTGGCTGCGGAAGCGCCAACGGCCAAAGAGTTTGCTGAGATAAGGAAAGAGCTGCTCAAGGAGCGCAGCCAATGGGTGTACTTCGACCGGAGTCTGCGGATCTACGAAGGCTCACGAACTTATCTTTTCAAGCCGCTGCAAAGAATGCTTTGGACCAAGAGCCAGGCGCTCCTGGACTCGGATGAGATAATCGCTGAAACGCTTCTTGGCGAGGAGGATTAGATGGGAATAGGTTCCAGGGTGGAGAGGCAGGGTGGAAAATCGGGGAATCAGAAGGTATATTCTGACGCTTTCCGCGGATCCGCGCATCGTCTTATACTGATGGGGTATGAGCGTCTCGATGCAGCTTCACATCAAAACAGCGACGAAGAGGACATCAGCGGCGAGCTCGTCCGAGTGATGAACGAAGTCATACAGGATGACAATGCCGAGGATTGGCTTGTCCCCTTTTCCGCTTCTAATGAATCGCCGGTAGATGCACCAGGCCGAACGGGAAAAAGCCGCCGGGTCGTCGACATCATGATTGTCATGTCGCAACGGGGCCCTCATCCCCAGCTCCAGTTCGAGGCAAAAAGATTGTATAACAACGGGTCGGCGCGCTTGTATCTCGGCGAAGAAGGCTTGGGCCGCTTCTTGTCCGGGAAGTACGCACACAAGCACGAAGAAGCGGGAATGCTTGGTTACGTGCAGACAGACGACGAACAGACGTGGGCCGACCGTATACAGGCTCGTCTTGATGAGGGCAGAAACGAGTACGCTGTTTGCGAGGACGGCCTCTGGAACAAGCACACCGTGATACGCGGCCCCCGACACACTTACCTGACTCGGCATAATCGCACGGACCCGCCCAGGCCGATCGCGATATACCACATTTTTCTGAGATTTTTCTGACCCTCCAAGAACACGATCTCTCCACATTGCCTCCTCCATTCCGCCCGGCGTTTCCTTGACTCGGCCGCGCCGGTCGGGTATAATGCTCTGCGTTGATTGCTTCGATGGTTTTGCCGAGCGGAGATGACACCAGTGACGCCGCGTGAACGTGTTCTGAAGACGTTTCGCTTCGAACAAACTGACCGACCGCCCTGTGACTTGATGGAACACTCCACGTGGGAGGAGTTGATGGAGTACTTCCGCACGGAGCACGGGCTGGAAACGTCGGATGATGTAATAAATTTCCTCGATCCCGATTTCCGCTGGATCGGCATGAGGTACGAGCGTCCACAGCCGGAACAGCCACAGCCTGAGCCTGAGCCGCCGGCCGCCGAGGAGGCTAAAGATCCCACTTATTCGTGGGCGGTGGCACGAGGCCCGCTCGCCGATGCCACGACGGTCGCCGAGGTGGAGGCGTCGGACGTGTGGGACCCTGCATGGTGGCAGGCGCCCGACTTCGCCGAGGCCCGCAAGCGCTGGCCGGACCATGCACTTGTGTTGTCGGCCGGCTGGATGCCGCTGTTTTGGGGCGCGTGCCTGGAGTTTGGAATGGAACGGGCCATGATCAACATGCTCGAGCGGCCGGAGCTGATCGAGGCGTTTGTCCGCAAGCGACACGAACACTATATGGACCTCCTCAGCCGCTGCCTGAAGCCCGCGCAGGGCGCTTGCGACATCTGCTGGCTGGCCGATGATCTGGCCGGGCAGCAGAACATGCTCATCAGCCCCGACCTCTGGCGGAAGTTCATCAAGCCGTACTTCGCCGAGCAGGTGAGGCTGGTGCGCGACCACGGCTTGCTGGTGCTGTTTCACTCGTGCGGCGCGGTGCGGTCGATCCTCGACGATCTGATCGACGTTGGCGTGAACGCGTTGCTTGTGTTCCAGACGACGGCCCGGGGGATGGACGCCAAGTCGATCGCGGCGGAATTCGGCGGGCGGCTGGCTTTCTACGGGGGGATGGACGTGCAGCAGTTGATGTCGTTTGGCACGGTCGAAGACGTGGCGGCCGAGGTACGGGCCAACGCCGAAGCTTTCGCGGATTGCGGCGGATACATCGTGGCTAATTCACACCATTGCGTCAAGACGATCAAGGGCGAAAATATTGTGGCGATGTT
>JABMSA010000537.1 GCA_013202185.1 Planctomycetota bacterium | reverse complement strand
CTTCGCCCGGGCTGCGCGCTCTTTTTGCGCTTCGCGGAGGGCATCGGCGGCGGCGGGGATTGCCTTGGCCAGGTCGCCCGCGCCGAATGGATCGACCTCCGCGATTTTCTCAGCCGCCAGCTTGCGGAACTCGGCGAGGTTGTCGACGAACTCCGGGAACACCAGGCGCGGCTCGACGTCGTAAAGCAATATGTTGAAGCGATCCTCGTCGCCGAGGAAGTTGAGATACGTTGAAGCTATGCGCTTGGCGGTCGCAAAATTGTCGCCGGCCATCGACGCCGACGTATCGAGCATCAGGAGCACGTTGGCGGCCTGCTGCTCGGCGCCGCTCTCGATGGCTTGCGGCGCAACTCGCGGCGAGATGAAAGCGAGGAAGTAGCCGCGCTCGTCATCGCGCCAGTGCGGCACGGTGTATAGCTCGGCGTCCTCGCCCGTGACGGTGTACGACACGACGAAATCCCGTGTCGGGATGTAGTCGGCGGCGGAGAACGTCGCCCGGCCGTGATGGTCGTCGGCCTCGATGCGGCAGTTGTGCGTGAGGCTGTCGAACGCGGCGATGGCCGGCGTCGAGTAGGCGTCGACCTCGACGTGCAAGCTCGACAGCGGATTCTTCGTGAGCTTCTCGGACTTCAGCGGATAGGTATAACTGACGACGTTGTCGACGCGCGGCAGCACCTGCGTGTAGCCTATGAACACTCGCTTGGTGCTGTGCGGCTCGATGGGAAAGACGCGCGCCTTGAACTGGTTGCCGCCCATCCACTCGAGGAGCGCCGGGTCGCGCCGGCGGCGCACGATGCTCTCGTACACTTCGCGGGCGCGCATTCGCTCGACGACCTCGCCTTCCATCAGCGTGTCGCCGATGTACATCGCGAAGCGCGAGATGGACGCGTCGGCGGGCAGCGGATAGTAGAACGTGCCCTCGAGCCTGCTGCCCGTGTGATTCTGGAATTCCTCGTCGATGAGCGTATACGCTATCTGGTCGCGGATGGTAACGGTTACCCTGTGCGACTTGACCGACAGCGGCACCTCCTTGCCGTCGATTGTCGCGACGAGCCGCCCGAGCGTTTCGTCCGCCGGCAGGTCGTCGAGCTTCGCCAGCCAGGGTGTGCCGGCGGGGGCGGCGGCCGCTGTAATCTCCTTGGCCGTGACGACGCACATGTCTCCCGCCGAGACCTCCACCTGCTTGTCGTGCGCGGCGACCTCGACCACGCCCTGCCACACGGCGACGGACGCCTGGCCGGGCTGCACGCTCACGTCGAACGTCGTGCCCTTGACGCTGATGGCGCCCAGGGGCGTATCGACCGTGAACGGCGTGCCGGTCGGCACCGAAAAATGCGCATCGCCGGCGAAGACCTGCACGTGGTTTTTCGCTACGAACTGCACCGTGCTGGAGGTGTTCATCGAGATCTTCACGCCGTCGGCCACGCTCACGCGCGTGCATGAGAGCGCATCGTCGCCGACGCGGATGAAGTCGTTTGGCTCAATGTACGTGTCTTCGCGCGCGAGCGACCAGCGCGCACCCAGCGCGGGGCGCAGGCCGACCGCCCCGCGGCGCACCTCGACGTGCGCAATGCCCGTCCGCTCGATGGCGCGCTCGGGCGCTTCCGCAACACCCGGCGCTTGCGGCTCTCTGACCGTTGGCGGGGTCGGGCCTGTTTTCGACATCAAGAATATGCTGACTGCGCCTGCGGCGATGATCAGCGCTGCGGCAACTTTCCACAATCCGGCGATTCCTGGTCTGCGTGCCATTTTTGGCCTCCTTGCGTTTTCTGCGGCGCGCCCGGCCACCCGCGGCGCGACCTCCCTTGAATCCACTGCCAGCCCCGCGTAGGCGTCGTGGAGCAGCTCGATGGTCCGGCGCAGCTCGTCGACGCGTTGCGAACACTCGGGGCATTCATTGAGATGTGCCTCGAGGGCTTCCTCGTTGACGGGCCCGAGGAAGCCTTCGATGTATGCTGAGAAATGATTCTGTGCCTGTGAGCAGTTCATAGCAGAGCCTCTTTACAATAATGGCCGCAGCTTGACGCGCAGCATTTCGTGTGCCTCGGCGAGACGGTTTGCCACGCCCGAGAGCGACATATCCAGCATCTGCGCGATCTCCTTGTACGGCAGCCCCTCGAGGTGCCTGAGGTAAACAACAATGCGAAATTTCTCCGGTAGCTCGTCGACGGCCTTCCTGACGTGTTCGCGGCGTTCGGACAGCTCGGCGTCGTGCGCCGGATCATCGCCGCCCGGCGCCCCTTCGGCGGGAAGGTCGCGGCGCGCGTTTTCCCTCGCCGACTTCCGCAGCCAGTCGCGGCAGACGTTTCGCGTGATCCCCGATAGCCACGCTCGAAACTTGCCGGGGTCTTTCAGGTCATCCATGTGTGCATACGCTCTGCACAGGGCCTCCTGTGCCAGATCACCGGCCATGTCGGTGCTCGAGCTGAACGAGAGCGCCAGCGAGTGCACCAGCGGCCAGTATCGTGCCACCAGTTCCGCGAAAGCGTCGCCGTCGCCACGGCGGCTGCGCTTCAGCAGTTCGCCGTCGGTTAATGTGTTCATCAATTAAGGTCCGAACCCTTTCCTTTATATAATAGTAGCTTGAGGGCGCCGTTTTTTCGGGTATTTTTCAGATAATTTTCGAAACCGGCCGCGCGGGTGAATAGACGCACGGGGGTCGGGAGGGTTTCATGGAAAATGTGTAATGGCAAGCCGGCGGCCATGCAGAAACAGCCGCCGGCGGCAGCGCGTTACGTCAGACACGATGGGGTACGGCTCGCGCAGACACAACCTACCTGTCTGTCTTGCGTGTTTCTACAGGGCGATCGTACATGCGAAAAACTTTCGACATCACACTCCCGATGGCGATGCCGGAGCACAATGGTCTTCGAAATCCGGCATTGAACCGGATTTCGTACGCCTTACGCCCTCGTACCAATATGTCGATACCAAGGCGCTTGCTGAGCGTTTCTTTCGCGCGAGTCGATCTCGGCCAGCTTCTGCTTCATGCGCTTTTCGAATTCGGGTAGGCCGAAATCGGCGACGGGTTCGAGCAATCCACTATTGCGACGAGGACGATTCGGATGCGGAAAGAAACGGATCGACGACGAG
>JABMSA010000536.1 GCA_013202185.1 Planctomycetota bacterium | reverse complement strand
CGCGACGTTGATCAAGGCGCGCCGCTACGCGTCACGCCTTGATCAACGGCCGGGGCCAAGGCCCCCGAGGTCATCTCGGCGCTACGCGCCTCGATCTGTAGTTTGGCCCTCATGGGCTCATGCGACAGCGTAGAACAGGGCACTTTTGAGAGGCATGTCGAGTTTCTCCAGCTTCGGGTTCTGAGGTGGTTGTGCCACGAAGCTGGAGAAACGCAGAGCATCGGCCCACACCTCGTGGCGGAGATGCTGCAATAGCGATTGTGTAGAGGCGCGAAGGGTCTTCTTTCGCCGCCATTTTGGGCTCGGCAGGGTGTCGGGTTTTCCGCTGGGACCGTATGCTTGTATGGCCGATGTGAGCAGCATGGCGTAGGCGGCCACGGCCAGGGCGGGAACCTTTTCTACGGACTGCTCGTGCCGGACTTGAGCCTGCCCCACACCCAACAGGGACTTCTCGTCACGGAAGTTGACCTCGATATCCCATCGCCAGACATAAGCCTGTAGCACCTCTTGGATGTTGGCATTGGGATCGGTGCAGATCAGGTAGGCCGGTTTGCGGTACAGCATTTTGGAGTCCTTGGTCAGCCTGTAACCCAACGGCGCGATAACGATGAGCCGAAGGTCGTGCTCTTTGCCCGCCGGTCTCCAGCGAAGCGGCGTAAGCGTCTTGATCTTGAAGTTGTGAGTTTTTCCGGCCGCAAACGCTTCGATCCTCTGCCATGGCACAGCTGTATCCTTGCGCAGTTCTTCGGGCGTAGGCGCGCGATCCCCGTAGACGCGATTACGTCCCGGTTTTCCTTCCGTAAGCTCAGGCAGATGGTAGAGCTTGGCGTCGGCACGGATACGCCCTACCGCTGTCGTTCGTTCCGGCAGGTGTTTGATGAAAGTGCGGTTGGTGTAGCCGCCATCGACCACGGCCCAGAGGGGACGGTCGTACTGTCCTTCTTCATCCATGTCGCTTCGCAGCTTGTTCAAACGATCGGCCTCGACCTTTGGCAAGGCGGTTTCGCGTTTCGCCTGCCGGAACTTCGCAAGGGTCTGTTCGTCAGCATCGGGGCGGGGCTACTGAGCTGCCGGAGCATGAACAAAGTCGATGGGAACCATCCTGGCCATCCCGTTATCGGCTGGTGCGGCCATGGAGATCTGAATGAAACGCTGTGCCTTGATGAAGTTGACATGGAAAGCCGGCCCCAATGGATCGCGCGTGTATTTGACGCCGTGGGTCTTGCGCCCCGTCTTTCGCAAACGCGTATCATCCAGTGCGGCAACCAGCGGTTGTTGGGGAACAAGCCTGGTGATCAAGGTCTGCCGTACTGGAACAAACAGCTTCTCGGGTTCGACCCGTTGAGACGAGTACATTCTATAGTCGGCGCTCCAATCGCAAAACAACCGTCCTGATGTTCCAAGCACACCGGTCAGGGTGTGTCGGCCCAGACAAAGCAACTGGCTGAGTAAATGCCTGCGCACACGCTCGCGCATCTGCTCAGAGCCAAGCCCCCGGCACTGGCTCAAGAGTTCTTCGATGCCGCTGAGGAGCGTCGCGGCGTTTTTTTTACTGTGATCGGTGAAGGCGGAACATGCCGCCGATGGACAATGATGTTGGCCTTGTCCTCGATGATCCACTCTACGATTTCACCTTTCTCAAACTCCATGGCTTCAGCCACGGCAGTGGGGAAGTTGATGTAGTACTGATCGGCGGTCTTCTTTCTGCGGATCTGCTGAACCTTCGTTGGGTATCCCATGGGGTGCCTCCTGTTTGGTGCTCTAGCATATACACAAGCATATACACTAGACCCCATGAGACACAAAAAAACGCCGAAGCACAAGTATAAATGTGCTCCGGCGAGAGAAATATTCCGGTCAGAATCTAGTCAAAGGCCAAACTACAGGGCGCTGATATGCAACACATCAGCGATGTCCTGTTCCCGCAATGTCCGGGGACGCCGCGCATCCTCGTCGCAGTTCAGCAGCACCAGGGCATTCAGCACTTTCTGCGAGTTATGCTTGCCCTTTGCCGCAATCGCCTCAAGT
>JABMSA010000535.1 GCA_013202185.1 Planctomycetota bacterium | reverse complement strand
CCGGAACACAGCCCAGAGGGCTGTGCCACTGCTTGGATCCGTGGTTGCCATCCAGACTCTGCATGATGCAGGCCGTTTCTACGTGGAATCGGCTTGTTTTCGGGGACCTGCTGGAGGTCGTCTTCGTAGGTGATTCGGAGGTAGCCGCCGAAGACCAGGGGCAGCACGCCTCCGGCCTCGAGTTTGCCGCCCGGCGGCGCGAGGGCCGTGGGCACAATCGCCTGCAACACCTGGTGCTTCTCTTTCGTTTCCATGTCTTCGACTTCGGTGAAGACGGCCTCGAGCTCGAGGCGGCCGAGGCATCCGTGCGAGTAGGACCTCACAACCACCTTGCACTTGCCCTGCTGGGTGAGGTCGCGGTCGGTGATCCAGATCCTGAATGGGTATCCGGGTGCGGGGGCCATGAGGTAAGGCAAGTAACGTTCGCCTACTTCGCGCTCTATCGGCTCGGGCTTTTCGGGCCCGGGTGGCGCGAGCCGGTCTTCGGGCAGTTCGAACTCTTCGTAGCGGTCGACGAGTGCCTGTGTGGCTTCGATGTCTTCTTCGGCTTTCCTGATGCGTTCTTCGAGGATTTCGACGGCGGTGAGCACGGCAAGCTCGCCCTTTGTGCCGACGGCCGAGCTTCCCTCGATGCCCATCAGGCCGTCGGGCAGATCTTCTTCGGGTGTGTCGACGGTTTCGGTTGTGCCTTCTTTGGCGGGGGCATCGGCATCGGCTGCCGGCTTGTTATCTTCGTTGGCTTGCGGGGCTGCTGCGTCGGGTTTTTCCTGCCCGGCTGCATCGCCGGCGGCTTCCGGGCCGGGTGGTGCTTCTTTGGGCTGTGCGTCGGCCGGGGCCGGGGGCTTTTCGCCTTCCTTTCCCTCGAGTGCTTTCTGCTCTTGCGCTTTGGCTTCTTCGAGCCTTGCGAGGAGGTCGTCTTTTTGACGGGTTTGGAATGCGAGCATTTTTTCGTACATTGCGTAGCGGTTGCCCATGAGCCTGGTGTAGGTTTCTTCGCGTATGGTTTGCTCTTCCTCGATGACGGTTTCGGGGTCCTCGAGTTCTATCACAGGCGAGAAGGCGAGGAATTCCTTACTGTCGGCGGCGGGGAAGGGCTTGGTAGCGGTTCCCTTGGCGGCGGTCTCAAACAATGCACGCGATATCACGCGCGAGTGTGAGATGGCGCTGGTGGAGCCGATCTTGTCGATGTACTGGGAGAAGATGACGTCGTCTCCGAGCACTGGGAGTGCGCTGCCGGTGGCGAGTTCTCTGCGTTTTTGATCGCCTGCCTCTTCGAGGGTCTTGACCCAGTCTTCGACCTCCTCCGGGGTGAAGATGAGCTGGTCGAAGGCGAGTTCCTGCTGCGCCCAGTAGGGTTCGGCGTCTTCGATCTTGGTCATGCTCACGGAGGCTGTCATCCCTCCCGTCAAGTTGCTGGCGCCTGCGAAGACTATCCGACGGTCGCCTCTGTTGTTGGCTCCCATGTACATGGGTATTCTTGCGTATGGCGAGACGGCGGCGTCGGAATCGACTACCTTGATGCCGGCTGTTGGTGCCTTGGCGGCGCCGGTGCCGAGTGCCATTACGCCCATGAAGTTGGGCACGGGGGCAATGTATGCCTTGGACGGCTCTATGCGGCCGCTTGTGGGTGTAGCCTCGAAGATCATGGCGCTTCGGATGGTCTTGTGGCCGGGGGTCATGTTCTTATTGTCCATGTACGTGGCCCACAGGGCGTCGCCCTCGCGGACGTATAGGCGGCGCGGGTCTTCCATGGCTTCGGGCTTGCCGGAGCTTTTGACGTCGACGGCGAAGGTGCCCGAGTCGCCCTTGGTCTCTTTCGCGGTCACCTCCATAGAGTCGCCGCTTTCGCTGCCGATGAAGAGCTTGACGGACTGTTCTTCGTCGTTTTTGTCTTCGTCGACGTCGTGGATCATGATTTGGAACAGGTCGCCGGCGTTTATCAGTGCGGTCTTGCGGGCGTTGATGACGTGGCCAAACTTATCGAGCTTGGCGATTGCCATGGTTACTCCGGCGTTGTAGTATTGCACGGACAGGGCGTTGCTTGCTCGCTTGGTGGGCTTGCCGGGGTCCATGTTTTCTTCATCGAGGTACTCCATCTGGATGGAGTCGCCCACGTTGAGTTCGAGCACGTCGTTTGTGCGCATCACCTCGGGGGTTATGTCGGTTGGCACTAGTTGCGTGCCTTTGGCGTCCTTGATTATGATCTGTGCTATTGCGGGTGCGTCGCCGTCGTAGAAGTTGGCGGCGAGGCGCACGTATCGGCCGAGTGCGGGCGGATCGACCTTCACAACGTTGCCGTTGGCTTTCTGGTTGCCTTCGAATGTTATTTCCCGGAAGTCATCGGCGCTGCCGATTGTGATCGAGCCGTCGTTTATGACTCGGTCTTGGGCGCCTGTGCCTCTGCTCCACTGGATTTCGGCGATCTCGTATACGTCCTTGAGGTCTACTTCGATCCACTTGCCGGGGAGGCCGTCGATCTGGGCTTGCCACGCGGATTGTGGCGAGGCGTCGTTGTTGATGGCGAAGTCGGCTGAGAAGCCCACGGCGGTGTCGGAGGCGCTGACGGTGGGGGCGGACGGCCTGGTTTGGATCAGGCCCCGGAACTCGCCGACGTTCTCGCCGATTTCCTCGAGCTCGATCTCGCACGAGTCCATACTCACTCGCTCGCCGGTGAGCGCCTTGCCCATGGCATATGCTACAACGCGGATTGTTTCGCGCTCGTCGGTGATGTCGAAGTCCTTATCTTTGGGCCTCACAAAGGCGGTGTTGCCCGGTGTGATCTGGCCGGGCCGGCGGCGTGCCACGGTTACCTCGAGCGGGTTCACTTCTTCCTCTTCTTCGTCGGGTTCGATTGGCTTCCATCTTCCGGGGCCTTCCTTCTTCTCTTCGTCTTCGAAGCGCACTGAGCTTATTTCGATCTGGCCGGTATCGACCACGTAGAGCTTGAAGGTTTTTTCCTTGGAGCCCTCTACTGTTATTTTGATGTCGTCCTTGCCCCATCCCTCGGATGTGGAGCCCTCGATGACCTGGATTTCGTTGATGTATTTCCAACTGAGATTGTCGGGATGGTTGGGCACGAAGATACGGACGGCCTTTGTGGCGGATAGTGGGAAGTCGATATCCTGCCATCCCTTGCCCTCGAGGCCCTCGACCTTTCCGCGCACGAGCCAGCTTTCCGGGTTCTTTTCGTCGCCGTCTTTGCTGAGCACCTGCACTTCGAAGTTCTTGGGGTGAGAGGTGCCTGTAATGTAGATGCGTACCTTGGTGACCAGCCTTGGCCGTAGGAATCGGACACCGACGGTGAAGCTCTTGTGTCCGCCGTCGTCTGTGTAGCCGCCCATGGCGCTCTCGAGGCCCTTGTCGGATGCCCTCGCGAGGTAGTTGATATTGCCGGTGCCGAATAATTCGCTTCCGATGTCTTGGGCGAGGTCGGTGCCTTGGACTCCGCCGACTGTGGCTGCGGCCGCATCTATTTCGCTGCCCTGGCCGTACTCGATTGTCATCTTGCCGAATTCGTCGAAGTAGCGGATGGTGATGACGTCGTTTCCTCGCAGCTCGAGCAGCCCGCTGTTGCGGCGAGGCTTGCCGAGCTTGCTCTTGATGCTTCCGACGAACAGGGCGCGGTTGATGGGGTTCATGTCTACGCGCACCTTCTCGGCGTCGCCGGCGGTGGTCTCTACGTCGATGCCCATGTAGTCTTTGCCGGTGCCGACTGCGTAGTCGGGGTCGACGATCTTCAGCAGCACGTCTTCGCCGGGTATGATCTTGTCTTTGGCGGAGGCGCGCATTACGCCCACGGACTCGAACAGGCGGATTGCGTCGACAAATTCTCCGCGCTTGCGGAATGTTTGCCCGATGAGGTAGATGGCCTGGATGATGAGGTCGTCGTTGCCGTACTGCTCCCAGAGTTCCTTGAAGGCTTCGATGGCTTCGTCGGGTGTGTCGAGTGCGAGCTTGGTTTTGCCGATCCAGAACAACGCCCTTGGCGAGGTGGCGGGGTCGTAGAGCTTGGCCACCTTCTGGAATCGCTTGAGGCACTCGGCGTATCGCTCACGGAAGTAGTCGATCTTGCCGAGCTGGATTTCGCCGATCCAGTATGCGCTGCGTCTTACGTTTTCGGCCATGACCTGCTTGATCAGCGGGAAGGCGGTATCGAGGTTGCCCTCGGCGATGAGCACGTCGATCCTTGCGATTTGGAGGCGCGTGGTCTGCTCGGGGGTGATTGTCAGTTTGTAAAGCTCCACGGCCTCGTCGAGGTATGCGTAGGCCTCTTCGTAGTCCTCGTCGGCCGAGCTGAACTGGACCATTGCGAGCAGGAACTCCATGCTGGGTGTTTTTGTGGAGTCTTTGCCGTAGTCTGCGTTGGCCCGTGCCTTCTTCGCTCGCAAATCCTTTGCGTCGGCCTCGTGTTTCTTTGCCGCTGCCTGGTGCTTCACCACGTCGGCTCGCAGCTTCTTTGCCTCGTTGGCAAACTGCTCGGCGTCTTTGTCTTTCTTGTCTGTTTTGGCTTTTTCGGCCTTTGTGTCGAAGCTCTTTGCCTGCTCTGTTTTCTGGCGGGCGTATTCGGTTTCGCGGCGGAAGTCTTCGTCGTGCTTGCCGGCTTGTGTGGTGCTTTTGTCGGCGGTGCTCTTGTGTGCGTTGGCCTGCCGGCGATACTGCCCGCCGTCGACCCTGTACAGAGCATTGGTCCACTCGAGCAGGTGGTTGTTGTTCTTCGTGCGGTTATAGCGGATCTTGTTCAGCTCGGGCGAGTATGTGGTGAAGATGCCCACGGCGCGGTCGATCACATCCCGATACTCAGGATAGGCCTGGACCGTCTTGACGGCGTGCTTGATGCCGAGCGGCCATCGCTGGTGATCACTGGTTCTTTTCCATAGTTCGTATGTCAGGTCCCAGTCGCCCGGGTGCTTGGCCAGGTAGGCTTCTGCTGCGGCTACGGCTTGCTCGAGGCGTGGCAGATCTGTGTTACTGAGCAGTTGGCGCACCCGCGAGCGATTCTCGGGGGCGAACTTCTTGACGTAGGGGGCAAGCTCTCTGCTGAGCCGCTCGCTGCTCCTCATCGGATACTTGGCGTAAGGGTGGCCGGTGCTGTAGCTGTCGGCGAGCTTGATGCGCGCCTGTGCCTCATCCAGGGGCAGCAACGACCGATACCCGCCGCGCGCTTCGGTGCCGCGTGCCCAGTCCCATAATCTCTCGAACGGGCGGAAGGCGTTGGCTGTCTTTTCGGCGCCTTTGGAGATCTTTTCGGCGTCGGCGTATGCGGACCACATTTTCAGCTCGGCCTTTGCTGCGGGTGCGAGGGTATGCTTCTTGCCGCCGCCGGGCTCAGTG
>JABMSA010000042.1 GCA_013202185.1 Planctomycetota bacterium | reverse complement strand
CCTCTCGGCAGTCGGCATCAGCCCCGACTCCCCCCAGGCGCAGAGGAGATTTGACGAGAGGTACTGCCTGGGCTTCCCACTGCTGTCCGACGAGGATCACGCCGTGGCCGACGCGTACGGCGCCTGGGGCCGGAGAACAATGTACGGCGAGCGCACGATGGCCATAATTCGCTCAGCGTTCGTGATCGACGAAGAAGGCAAGATCATCGAGACTCTCTACGAGGTGAAGCCCGAGGAGACCGTGCCCAGGGTGTTGGGCGCCATCATCGCGGCATCGAAATAATCCACACCGGCGGGCGGCGCGGCCCTACCCCGCCCGCCACACATCATTTTACATTCCCCGAGCGCGCCAAAACTGAACTTGCGCGCCTCTGAGCGGACAAATAACCCAGAAACGCATAGCAAGAACAATCATTAACTGCTACAATTAAGGTGTGATCGGAAAAGGACGATAATACTCAATGAGATCGGAGAATCGCATGAACAGATTCGGAGACAAGCTTTCGGCTATGGCGTTCTTCATGGCAGGCGCCGTTGCGGCGCTGATCCTGACCTTCTCCAACAACTGGATACCCGTGAGCGAGGGCGAGGAAGCTGCGCCGCCGGCCAGGGAAGCGTTGGCGCCGCCGGTCATCGACCAGAAAGCGCTCGAGCTGGCCGAGGCGCTGAGCAAGGCCGTTGAACAGGTGGCGCAGGCGGTGAGCCCCGCCGTGGTGCACATCTCCACCTCCAAGACCGTCAAGCTGCCCAGGAGCCATCCTTCTCCCTTCGGCGACGATTTCCTCGAGAGGTTCTTTCCGCACCGAATGCCGAGGGAATACAAGAAAACAGCGCTCGGCTCGGGCATTATCGTCAGCGACGACGGCTACATACTCACAAACAACCACGTCGTCAGCGGCGCCGACGAGCTGAAGGTGACGCTCTCGGACAAGAGCGAGTTCGAGGCGAAGGTCATCATAGCCGACGCTCACACCGAGGTGGCCGTCATCAAGATAGACGGCAAGAACCTTCCCTACGCCCGCCTGGGCAACTCCGACGCCACACGCGTGGGCCAGTGGGTAATCGCAATCGGCAATCCGTTCGGCTTCGACCGCACCGTAACCTTTGGCATCGTGAGCGCCACCGGCCGCAGCCTTGGGATGCAAATATACGAAGACTTCATCCAAACCGACGCCGCCATCAACCCCGGCAACAGCGGCGGCCCACTGGTCGACCTCCGCGGCGAGGTCATAGGCATCAACACCGTCATAGTCAGCCGCACCGGCGGCTACCAGGGCCTCGGGTTTGCCATACCCGTCAACACCGCAAAATCGGTAAAAGACACCTTCATCAGGACAGGCCGTGTGATCCGTGGATTCCTCGGCGTGCAACCGCAGAACATCGACGACGACCTCGCACAGGCGCTGGGGTTGGACAGTCGCAAGGGCGCCATCGTCGCCGGCGTAGTGCCGGGCACCGCCGCAGAGCGCGCCGGCATCAAGCGCGGCGACGTCATCATCAGCTTCGACGGCCGCCGAATAGTGAACTCCGACCACCTGCGCAACGTCGTGGCACGCACCCCGGCCGACAAGACCGTCGACATCCTCATCAACCGTGGCGGCAAGACGAAAACGCTCAAGGCGCAGATCGGAGACAAAGCGGAGCACGTTGCCGACGTCGGTGTGCCGGCTGAAGCCCAGCCCGCCGAAAGCAGCGCCACAAACAGCCTCGGAATCGCCGCTGTCGAAAACACCCCCGCAGTTCGGGAACAATACGGCATCGAAGAAGAGGAAGGCGTGGTCGTGAGTAACATCGAGCCCGGCAGCCGCGTCGACCGGGCCGGCATCAAGCCGGGCGCGGTCATCCTCGAGGTCGGCCGGAAGGCCGTGAACAGCCTCGACGACTACAACAAGCAGATCAAGAAGATGGACCTCAACAAGCGCGTGGTGCTGTTGGTGCGCGACGACAAGGGCTATCGCTTCGTTGTGCTCAAGGCCGAATAGCCTGGTCCGGCAGCATTCTCACAGCCGTGTGCGGGCGGGGTTGCCCACTGAACTCCGCTCGCCTTTGCGCCTACTCTCTGATACAGGGCACGCCGCCATCGGAAGTCACGGAATAGACACATGGGCACCATACTCGTTCTCATCGGCATTGTCATCGTTTCGATGTTCGTCGTGAAGATCGGCTCGGTCGCATACCGGATGACCGGCCTCGACAAGAGCACGGCGAGCTTCCAGGCGCTCTCCGCCTTCAGCGGCACCGGCTTCACCACGCGCGAGGCCGAGCTGATCGTCAACAACCCCCGCCGCCGCAATATCACCAAGGTGCTGATGATCATCGGAAACGCCGGGATAGCGTCGGTCGTCGCAACGCTGGTCCTCAGCTTTTCGGGAAAGCCCGATTGGAGCAACTGGCGGGTGCTGGCAAACGTCCTGATCCTCCTCGCCGGCCTGTTCATAGTATATCAGTTTGCCGTAGCCAAGTGGCTCCAGAGCGCGCTCGACAAGTTCATCGCCAACCGCCTTGGCGGCGTGCGTTACCTCGGCATCCCGGAGTTTCAGGAAGTGATCGGCCTCACAAAGGACTACGGCATCTCGTCGATCGTCGTCAAGCCCGACAGCCGCCTTGCCGGGCGCACCCTCGAGCAGTTGCACCTTGGCCAGGTAGGCGTGCTGGTGCTGGCCATCCATCGCGGCCGCGAGCTTATCTCCTCCCCCGTCGGCTCTACGCGCATCGAAGCCAACGACCGCCTCGTCTGCTACGGCAGCCTCCAGGCGGCAAAAGACGTGACCGTAGCACACAAGCCCGAAGCGGACGAAGCCGACGATCCGCCCGACGATCCGCAACCCACAACCCAAGATCCATGACTCTCAGTACCGCCCGTATTCCCTGGCGGCTTCGTACATGGCGACCACATTCTCGGTCGGGGAGTTGTCCTGCAGCGCGTGCGTTGGGGCGAGGGCGTAGCCGCCGCCCGGCATCATGATCTCGAGCGTCGCGCGGACGTCCTCCTTCACGTCTTCAATGCTTCCGTAGGCCACGGGCCCGGCCGTCGAGATGCAGCCGTGAAACGCCAACCTTCCGCCGAACCGCTTCTTGAGATACGCCGGCGACATGTCCTTCGCCTCGGGCTGGAGAGTATCGACCACCGTGATGCCCATCTCGATGAAATCGTCGTATGCCCAACTGCTCGAGCCGCACGTGTGTTGCATCACATGTATGCCGTGATGCTTCGCGAGGTCGACGAACGGCTGGTGGCGCGGGCGGACGTGTTTGCGGAAAAGCTCCAGGCTCATCAGCGGCGAGTTTTGCGTGCCCAGGTCTTCGCCCAGCCAGATGGCGTCGAATCCCCCGGCGGCGGCCTCGAGCGCGCGCGACGCCACCTCGAGCTGGATCGCCAGCTTGCGGTCGATGTAGCGCAGCCCCGCCTCGTCGTCGGTGATCAGATCCACGAGCGTCTGCTCCATCGTGCGGATCATTCCGGTGCCGTTGATGATATCGGGGTAGCAGCAGTAGGTGACGAAAAACTCCTCCTGCCGCCGGCAGGCATCGGCGACGTGCGCGTAAGCGTAATCGTCGGGCGATGGCATCGGCCAGGCCTCGACCTCCTCGAGGGTGGCGTCCTTCAGCGGAAAGTCGCAGTAATCCCAGTAGCCGCCGGAGTCGTGCTCGATGTAGCGCGTGCGAATGCCCCAGCACCCATCGACCGACCGATCCGGCACCTCGGGATGCAGGCGCGGGCCCGTGTATTCGGGTCCAGCGCCCCGGAAATCGACGCCAAGCGCGCGGGCAAGGCCTTCGCCGTCCTTCTCATCGAGGCCGTAGTGTTTCTTGAGCCTCTGATCGATGCCGGGATTGCAGAGGTAATTGATCGGCACGCGATCGGGTTCGGTGTGACCAAACGCCGCGAGCACACGTTCCTTGGAAGTCATTCTTGTTCGCCCTTCTTTTTCTTCGCTTCTTCTTGTTTCTGGATGAGCCCTTCTGCAATCCCGAGCCAGGCGTAGCCGCGCTCGTAGGGCTCCTTGAGGGTCTTGATAGAACGGATGAATGCGTCGAGGTTGTCGTGGGTCTTTGCGTAGCCTCTGCCTGCGCACCGCAGTGCGACAAGCTCGAAACTAGCTAACTCCTCTCGCGCGGCGTCGATGGTTTCGGAAGCCCCGGCGAGGTCGCCGGTTCTCGCTTGGGTCTCTGCGATGTTGGCGAAATAAGAGGTCGGCAGTCGCTTGGCCGCCTCGATGCATTTCGAGTAACCGTCGGCGTTGCCTTCGGAGGCGTATGCTTCTGCCAGCGAAGAGCAAACAGCAACCAGCTCTTCACACCAATGCTCTCCGAAGTACGGATACAGATGCTCTTCGAGAATAATTCTGACGCACTGATCGACCGTGGCATACGCCTCGTTGAGATCGCCTGCCGCCAACTGTGCCTGAGCTATACTGCACATGGCGCTTGCTTTGAACTTCGGAAGGGATATTCTGCTCAAAGCAGCTTTGGCACCCTCAATATCTCCCAACGACGCCTTGGCCTTGCACATGGCTACATAGGCGCAGTTTTCGTATTCGTCGCCGAGACTCCGTGCAAAGGCAAGGGCTTCGTCGGTTCTGCCCGCCTTGGTGAGAGCAGTCACTACCCCGTCGCAGGCCCAGTTTCGCCAGGTTCCGATTGGCATGCTGCGTGTCGTGGCCTTCGCGGCCCCCACATCCCCCGCCTCTATCTGCGCCACGGCGACTGCATAATAGCCCCACGGGTGGTCAAGCTCCTGAGCGAGTGACATTGCCTCTTCGAGTTTTCCCGCCTCCGCCAAGCCCACTGCGATGGCAACATGGACTCTCCGGTCGCCGTCTTCGACTTGCCTCCCCAGCAGTCTCTCTGCCGTGGCCTTTGCAGCGGCCGCACCAGCCGCCTTTGCACGCCCACCGGCAACAGCAATAGCAATTACGTGCACGAAAAGGTCAACCTTGTATTCCGGAGGTGACTGAAGCAACATCTCTGCCCCAGAAAAATCTCCGGCCTTAACTTGTTTACCGACAAGCTCTCCGAGGGTCCGTCCCTCATCAACATCGGCTCCGTAACCGTGTGTAGGATCGATCATCCCAAAGGTCGTCTTCGCCCCGGCCATATCCCCGGCATCGGTTTGCGCCGTGACTATGGCCGCATAGGCAAAGAACTTATAGGGCGAGCGGTCTGTTAGCGATGCGGGGCCCGACCCTATTCCGATGCGCTCAAGGAGCGAGCTTGCTTTTCGGACTAGCTTTCCTTCTGTTCGCCACGGCGCTTTTTGCCCAGAGTAAAAACCCCGAAATCAGCGATGTACAAATGCGCAGCTCTCTTAAAGTTGCCTGTGCGTCGGGCGATTTGAAGGCCTGCACCTCGTATGCATTCATGT
>JABMSA010000534.1 GCA_013202185.1 Planctomycetota bacterium | reverse complement strand
TTCTTCATCCCGGTGTCGAGCTTGGTGAATAGATCCTTCTGCATCTCAAGATCGTTGTGGGCGATCTTCAGTTCATCCGCGAGTTTGTCTTTGTCGGTATTCAGGGAGTCGTTCTTGCCCTTCAGGTCAGTGATCGTGCTCAGCCGTTGGTTGAGGACCTGCGTCTTCTCCGCTGCTGTTTTCCTGAACTCCTTGACCGCGTCACGGTACTCGATGGCAAGCTCGCCATGCTTTGCTTTCCACACTTCCTGCTGCGCGAAGAGAACGCAACTGACCGAGAGGAAGGCGATGCCGAAGATCAGATTAATTACAATAAAAACTTTCGCCAACGTGTTCATAGGCCTGTTCCTTACATATCGCCCGCGTTCGTAAGCTCCGAAACTGTCAGGTATGCAACGCGGCCGGCAACTTAGCCAACCGACGTATTATATCGCGTTGGTGGTGCGTGTCAAGTGAAAAAGTCTCAAAAACACACGAGAAAAATCGGTCGGGCCGAAAGCCGGCGGAAATCCTGGTGTTCCACAGTCGCTCAAGCGGGCATTTGCGTGCGGTTTTACTCGCGCCGGGCCCAGTGGGGGTGCCTTGAGCGAAAGCACGCCAGCACCGAAATGGCTGCTGTGCATGCGGCACACAGCAAGGCGAAAACATCGCCGAAACGCGTGTACGCGGTGGCGGGCCCGCTCCACATTGGCACCCGGCCGGTCAGCCAGCCTTTCACGAGCTTGATGTTGCCGTCCTTTTCGATGATCTTTTCGATACGGCCGACAGGGCCGATCAGGCAGCTCACTCCGGAGTTGGTGGCGCGCACGATGCCCACGCGGTTTTCTATCGCGCGACAGCGCGCGATGGCGAGGTGCTGGTCGGCCTCGGCACTGCGATAAAACCAGCCCTCGTTGGATATGTTGACGATGAACTCGGCGCCGCCGGATACGAACTTCCGGACCAGCCCCGGGAAAACGTCTTCGTAGCAGATCACCACGCCGAATTTGCGGCCCTCATAGTCGAACAGCTTGTAGTTGCTGCCCGAGGAGAACGCCTGCGGATACGGCACAACGTGGCGCACGAAAAAGAGCAGCCGCGACAAGGGCACGTACTCCCCGAACGGCACGAGATGGATCTTGTCGTAGCGCTCGTAGTTGTCGTGGCTTCCGTCGATATAGATGGCCGAGTTGAAGACCTCGTAGCCTTCGCCGTCGCGCACGTAATAGTTCATGCCGATCAGGAAACGGCGGAATTCATAGGCCTTGAGCATGTCGGTCACATTTTGCCTCATTGCGACGATCGCCGGCCTTCCGATGTCATTGTAGCATCCCGGCAGGGCCGATTCCGGCCAGATCACCAGCGGAGACGGCCCTTCGGCTTCCTTGATGGAATTATATGTGAGGCCCGCGTACCTCCCTATGTAATCTGTTATTGCCTGGTTAAAGGCCTCGCGCGATTCCCATCGGTTCTTGACATCTTGCGGGATGTTTGCCTGGACCAGGCACACCTCCGGGCCGGGATGGGTTTCGATGGATGCCAGGCGCCCCCGCCCGTAAAGCAAGGCGCCCGCCAGCCCGATCGCCACTGCAACGGCCGACACCACGGCGGGGCGATACGTTTGCCTTCGGCGCGCGAGCGCGATTTCAACGAGCAGCCCGTTGAAGGCGATGACCAGGAACGATACGCCGTAGACGCCGGTGACATCGAGTATCTGCATCAGCGTGAGGTTGTTGATCTGCGTGTGGCCGATGAGCAGGTAAGGGAAGCCGGTCATGAAATTCGATCTGATCGCCTCGAGCGTCACCATCACCAGCGGCGCTGCGATGGCCAGCGGCACGTTGAGCCGGCGCCTGAGCGCGCCCGCCGCCGCCGCAAAGGCCACGAGGTAGAGCGCCATGAACAGCCCGAGAATTATCATGCCCGCGAGCGTCGCGTGCCTGACCCACACCAGGCCGCCGCCGAACCAAATCAACCCTCCGATGTACGCCGGCACAACGGCGCGTTTGGGGCTTTGCACGGCGACCCACAAGATCGGGGCCACACCCGCCCAAGCCAGAATCGAAAGCCCGGCAGGCGGAAATGAAAGGTAGAGCATCAGGCCCGATGCCAACCCGCACAGCAGATCGGGCAGCCGTGGCTTTCGGAAAACTCGTTCGCTCATTCTTGCTCCTCCGTTAGTCGCACACCAGGGCCGGCAGCATTCGCCCGGCGCTTTTCACTCCTCTTCGTTTTTATTGTCGGCGTGCTTGCGGGGCACTTCAACAACCAGTGTGCCGCCGAGCAGGTCTCCGATCCGCTGAAACGTTCTCGTGTTGAGAAGCACAAGCAGGCCGAGAAGCGGGAGATCGATAGCGCGCAGGAGGTTTCGGATCAACACGTGCCTGAACCCGGGCGGCAGCAGCTCCTGCGTGACAACCGCTATGCCAAACAGGCTCTTGCCGGGGGTTTGGCCCTGCCTGGACTCGAGGATGATAAAGTACGAGATCAGGAAAAGCGACCACGAACCGGCCATCAACTTCAACCAGTCGGTTGTGCCCACAGCGATGCCGATCAACCCCACGCTCAACAGTATCAGTGCCAGGTCGACACAGAATGCGCCGATGCGTGCCCTCCACGACGCCAGCGTCAGCTCGCGGTCTTCGTACTCTACGGTCCGCGGCCACCGGCTCGCACGCCTTACAGAGATGCCGATGAAGATGATGTAAACGGCTATCATCGCGCCTAGCATCAGCGGCGTCTCCATCCGCTTCAGCAGTGGTATCTCTTCGATTCGCACGAGTGCAGATACGGCCCCCCGGGCGAAAGCCGCGCGGTCGAGCGAAGAGCGGCTCACGAGGAAGATCGTGATCTTGCCGTCGGCCGGCGCCGCAGCCATGAAGTGCGTGCCTTCCATGAATCGGTGGCGGATGCCGCTCACCGGCTGCAGCCCGGGCTCAACGGCCAACGCGCCCTTGTCGGAGTCCGTTATTTCCGTGTAAAGAAGCGGGTGCTCTTTCGTGATGACATGGTCCGCATTGCTGACGAATACGGTGGTCTTGCCGGCGGCCGTAACGGCTGCAAGCTCCCACGTTCCTTCCGGCAGCGGTATCGACGAGAGCATTTTCCATTGCCGGCCGTCGAAAGTTGCCCGGCTCACAACGTTGCCCTCGGCGATCCAGAGAAGCTGCGCGGCGCCCCGGCCGGCCGGCCGGCTTGCCGCGAGAAGCTGCCGGCCAGACACGGCTGCGGTTTCGAGTGCGAGGTCGCTTCGCTCGGGCCAGGCGCCGTCTTTGAACTCGGCAACGGCTATGACCCCGTTGTCCGTGCCGAAGGCCCAGAGGCCGCCCCCCGCGGGCGCCGCCACCTTCGGTGCCCAGTCGGCTTTCCAGGTCGTGCTTCGCAGCCATTGCCCTCGGGCGGGCTGATCGCCGGCGTCTCTGTCTTGGGTGGAGGGGTTCGGATCGTATTCAGCCGCGCCCTCGGGCCCGAGCGCGTAGAGGCGGCCGTTGTGCAGTGCGAGGGCGGCGACAGCCGCCGGATAACGCAAGCCCATTTGCCACTGGCTGCCATCGTCGGTGAAGTAAAACCTGACAAACTCTCCGCCCTCGAGGCCCCGGCTATTGAGCGCGAACACCCTTCCGCCGGACCCTTCCGCGACGACGCAGTTGATGAATGCTTCGGTGGCTACCTCACGGGCGAAGCCGCACGTGCAGAAGAGCACCAGCAGTAGCACCGACAAAACAGCTCTCAAGCGCAGCCTCCAAAACACAAGCATCATGCTTTCACGGCGCCATCGCCGACCAGTTGCCGGTCATCTGTGCATGGCTGCTCCATTGCACGCGCAACACGGTGATTCGATGGTTGAAAATATCTGCATAGTAGACGTAATCGGGCTTGCCGGGCGCCCCGGCCCGTGCGGCGATGCCGCCCGGCAGGCATCCGGCCAGCTTGCCGTCGTCGGTGCCCGGCCCGCCTTTGTGTGCAATCCGCCGCCCGTTGATGTCGCTTATGGCAATGCCTCGCGCGCCGCCTTCCTGCCACGGCGAGTAGAGCATCCCGCCGGCCTGGGCCTTGGAAGGCGGACGGGGCGCGTATCGCCCGAGCACGTTTCCTTCGCTGTCGAGCACGGTGCCGTGCAGGTCGTCGCCGACCCATACGTGGCCTTGATCCATCGGCACCACGGCGATCGCCTGTTTGAGTTCCTCGCTCTCGAGCACGTAAGATTTTCCAAACCCGAATCTGGGCCGGCCCCGGCTGTCGAGCATGATCAACTGCTTGCCGTAACCGGTTTCGTCCAGCACGTACACATTGCCCTTCGGACCGTACGTTACGTCGATCGGACCGAAAAACAGCATCGGCGTGCGAAAGGCGGGAGCCGTCCAAACGACGTCGCCGAGCTGCGAGAGGCGGACTACCCTGTTGGTGCCGAGATCGCTTAGGATTATGCCGCCCGCCGCGTCGACGTCTATGCCGGCGGGCCGCTCCACCGCGCCCGGCGGCGCCTGCCGGCCAAGCGTGCCGAGCACCTTCCCCGAGTCCGCATTCAAGATGAACACCCCCGGCGCCCCTTCGCCGCAGACGAACAACTTGCCTCCGCCCGGCTCAACAGACAAGACTCCGGTGCTTTCCACCGCCGCGCTGCCTTCCTTGCCGAACCCCCTCACGGGCTGCAACGCCGCCGCCGCCGTGCTGTATTTCGCAATCTTTCCATCACGGCGCATTGCAACGAACACCGCGTGCAATTCGATCGCAATGCAAGCAACGTCTTTCCATCCGGTGGCGAGAGTCTTCAGGTGGCGGCCGGTTGCGTCGAAGATCTGCAGGCGGCCGGTTGCGTCGAGCACGGCCAGGCGTCCATAAGGCCCCACGGCAATGTGCTCGGGCGAGGTGAACTCGCCGTTGGCCGTTCCAGCCGCCGGCGAGCCATCCGGATCGAGCTTGCCGAGGATGTTCGTTTCGCGCGAGCCGAACGGCGACGGCTCGAGGCGCGAATCAAACCGTCGGACGCAATGGTCCGCAACGTCTGACGCGTAGATCAGGCCGTTTCGAGAAACAGCCAACGAAGCCGGCCCTCGAAAGCGAACGGGCGCCGCCGGCGCGTCTTTCGCAGGAACATCGGCAACGGGCCTGACGATGCCGCCGGCAGCGTCGAGCAGCACGAGCCGCCCCTTCCACAGCGCCACGTAGGTGCCGTTCGGAAGCGGGCGGATGCCCTCTACGCCGTCCACCTCGATGCCGGGAAGATCACAGCCCACGTATTCACCGTGCGCGTGAAACTTCATCGCGCGCGGCCCCTCGAAAACATGCACTATCCCATCGGCGCCCAGGGCAACCGACCGCGCGCCGAAAACGGTATCCGGCGGCGCGCCGATCTGCTTCTCGAATGAAACGTCCAACCCCGCGCGGACCTCAGCCAGGTATCGAATTCGGTTGTCAAACTCATCAAACTCGCGCTCGGGCGTCCAGTTGTACTTATGTGGCCCGGTCGCCTGCCACCCGGAGTCGAGCGTCCGGATCAGGCGGCCCTGGGAATCGTATATTCTTACCGACGTCGCCGCCATTTTCCGCAGGGTATATGTGAGGGTGCGACCGTCGAACCGCAGCGCCTGCACCTCGGGCTTGCCTATGTTCAAGCCGTGCATACGCTGCTTCGAAATATCGACCGTGCGCCGGACCGCGAGCGAGCCGTCTTTCTGCGTTATGCCAACGGCCACCTTCAGCGGGCCCACTATCGGCAGCCGGCCGGCGACCACGAACCGCAGCAGCTTCTCTTCGCCGGGCGCCAGGCTTGCAGGCAGGCGGGCGGGCGTTATGCTCCAGTCGGCTGCCTGCAGGCCGACCAGCGCCTCGATCGGCTTGCCAAACGGATTCCTGACGGGCACTGCCAGCGAAGGCGCCGACGAATAGACCTCGACCAGGCGGATGTCCGAGAAATCACCAAGCGGCGTGGTGAGCCTCAAGACTACAGGCTCGGGCCGGATCTTGCCCGCGGGAACCGTCATCACTACCTGCACCGCGTAATCGTCCAGGGGCGCCTTGGGAGGCACGTTCACCATGAATCGCAGCGGTACCCGCGTGCCCTTGCCTTGCACCGGCGGCGGCAGCGTGCAGGGCTGTTCTTTGGGCTGGGCCGACCAATCCCTCGGAAGCTCGAGCGCTACCGCAGCCGAGACCTCCCTGGGCGAACGGTTTTCCAACTCGATGACGGCGTCATTTATACCCCAGGTAACCTGCGCGCGCAACGCGCCGGCCACGATCTCGCCGTCGGCAGCCGCGCACCATCGACCCGGCACCAGAATGCCGAGCAGGGCAACCGTCAGCAGCACGGCGGATATTCGTTTTGCGCAGGTCGTTATCGGCATAACGCGAGCCATCCGAAGGCCAACACAACCAGACAATGAGGCTCGATGATTCCTCGACGCTTTTACCTATCTTAACACAGCGCCCGCCGAAAATCAAAAATGAATGGCTGCCGTCGCAACCGCTGGGCTTGTAAATGTTTGGTGGGCGCCGGAGAGGGCCCCGGGGCGCGGGCGGGTCAGCCGGGCTGTGATTGGGCGCCGAGTGTTTTCCTGACCTTGTCGGCGTCCGGACGTTCGATGATGCCTCTCTCGGTGATGATGCCGGTGATGTATTCCGCGGGGGTGACGTCGAAGGCTGGGCAGTAGGTTTTCACTCCCTCGGGTGCGGTGCGTTTGCCGAAGCCGCAGGTTATCTCGTTTCCTTCGCGCTCTTCGATCGGAATGAAATGCCCCGACGGCAGGGAGAGGTCGAAGGTGGACGCCGGCGCGGCGACATAAAACGAAACGCCGTGCTGTTTGGCGAGCACGGCCACGGAGTACGTGCCGATCTTGTTGGCGGTGTCGCCGTTGGCTGCGATTCTGTCGGCCCCTACGATTACGCAGTCGATCTTGCCCTGCTTCATCACGAGGCCGGCCATGTTGTCGCAGATCAGGGTGACGTCGATGCCGGCGTGCATGAGCTCCCAGGCTGTGAGGCGCGCGCCTTGCAGCAGCGGGCGGGTTTCATCGGCATAAACGCTGATTCTCTTGCCTTGCTCGTGTGCGGCAAACATTACGGCGAGCGCCGTGCCGTAGTCTGCGGTTGCCAATCCGCCGGCGTTGCAGTGGGTGAGGATTGTTGTCCCGTCGGCGATCAGCTCGGCGCCGTGGCGGCCGATCTGCCTGCATACGGTCTTGTCCATTTCGATGATCGCCTTCGCCTCTTCGAGGAGGACCTCCTTGATCCTGTCGATGGGCAGATTGGCGTTGTGCCGGGCCACGGCGTGCATTCGGTCGAGCGCCCAGAAGAGGTTGACGGCGGTAGGCCGCGACGAGCCGAGATAGTTGGCGACGTGCCTGAGTTCTTCTTCGAACTCGTTGAAGTCTGAAGCTTCGGACCCGCGGATGCCCAGCACGGTGCCCAGGGCGGCCGCGATTCCGATGGCCGGTGCGCCTCGCACGGCAAGGCGCTTGATGGAGTTCCACATTGTGGGCACGTCTTCGCAGTCGATGTACTTGAGTTCGGTTGGCAGGAGGGTTTGGTCGATCAGCCTGGCGTGGCCGTCGAGCCCGCCGACCCATTCAATTGTCGCCAGAGGCATTTGTGTGTGTTTCCTGTGGGTTGAGGTCCGGACGACGCTTGGTTATCGTGGCGGCCCGCTGTCGATGATCAAGGTTACGGGGCCGTCGTTATCGATGTGCACGAGCATCTCGGCCTGAAACACGCCGGTCTTGACCGGGATATCATGCTCGAGCAGCCTGGAGACAAAGTACTGGTAGAGCCTGTCGGCTTCGTCGGGCTGAGCGGCCTTGTCGAACGACGGCCTGCGGCCCTTTCGGCAGTTGCCGCAGAGCGTGAATTGCGACACGACGAGCGCCATTGCGCCGACCTGGCCGGCGGCGAGGTTCATCTTGCCGTCGGCGTCTTCGAATATCCGGAGCCCGGCGATCTTGTTTGCGAGGAAGTCGGCGTCCTTTTCGGAATCTCCGACCTCTACGCCCAGCAGCACAACGACGCCCCTGCCGATGGCGGAGTGGATCCGACCGTCGATTTCTACAGAGGCTTGTGTTACTCTCTGGACGACAGTTCTCACTGCAGCCCCAGGTTCCTTTTGAGTTTTTGAGATTTCTCGGCCACGGCGTCGGCCATGCGGGCCTTGTAGGCTTTGAGCCTGTCGTGCAGATTGCTATCGGCGGTAGCGAGGATTTGAGCGGCAAGGATCGCGGCGTTTTTCGATGCGTCTACTCCGACGGTGGCAACGGGCACGCCGGGCGGCATCTGAACGGTCGCGTAGAGGGCGTCCAGCCCGTGCAGGGCGGAAGATGAGATTGGCACGCCGATCACCGGAAGCGTGGTGAGGGATGCGAGCACTCCGGCGAGGTGGGCCGCTCCGCCGGCGGCCGCGATGATGACGCGTATGCCGCGCTGCTCGGCGGCCGTGGCGAAGTCGTGGGCGCGGCCCGGGGTGCGGTGCGCCGATATGACGTCGACCTCAAACGCAATGCCAAACTCGGCGAGTGTGTCGAGGCAGTCTTTCATCTTCGGGAGGTCTGAGTCGCTGCCCATGAGCACCGAAACGATAGGGGCGTTGGGTTTTGAAGCGCCGGCGTCGGTCATTTGTCGCAATCCTGGGTCAAGCGGCCGGGCTTGTCTTGGGCTTCTTGAATTCTGCGTAAATTACCATTGCGACGCCTGCAACGATAAAGGCATCGGCGAGGTTGAAAGTGGGCCACTCAAAGTATTCGCCGATATGCAGGACGATGAAGTCGCGGACCGTTCCGCTGTTGAAGGCGCGATCAATGAAATTCCCCATGGCGCCTGCGGCGATGAGCCCGAGTGCCGCCGGCAGCCATTTGCCTTGCGAAGGCGCCTTGTGCAGGAACCAGAGGATCAGCCCGAAGGCCAACATGGAAAAGAGCGCGAGCAAGGTGCCCCTTCCCTGCATTATGCCGAAGAGCGCGCCCTGGTTCTCATTGATCCTCAATCCCAACACGTATGGGATGAGCCGGTGGTACACGCCTTGCTCCAGCCTGTCGAAGGCAAGTACCTTCGTGAGTTGATCGGCCACGACTCCGGCAACGGTCACCGGCCAGAACCATAGTTTGTGCTTCAAAGATCCAACGGTCCGCCGTTCTCCTCTTCCATTGTCTTGCACTTTACGCATAGTTTGGCGTAGGGAATAGCCCTCAGGCGCGGCTTGAGTATTCTCTTGCTGCAAGCGGCGCAGGTGCCGAAGGTGCCGTCGTCGGTCCTCTTGATGGCTTCGACAATGGCTTGGATCTCTTCGCTCTCGGTCTCGAGCATTTCCATGTCGAACTCGACCTCGTAATTGTCGCTGCCGAGATCGGCGAACTTGGAAATGTCGTGAGTGGCGGAATCCTTCTTCGAGCGCGCCACATCGTTCTCGAGAACATTTACGTCGCCCTTGAGAACCTTGAGTTTGTCAAGGAGCTGTTTTCGAAACAGCGCTACCTCTTCGTCTTTCATCCTGGTCTCCGACCCTCTCTTCGATTGACGGCCCGGGGTTTTCGCACACCAGTCGTCCGTGATGGCGGCCGTAGTTGCGCTTCACCTTGATTCCGTGTGCCATCTTCCCCTGGGCCATGCCAGCGGTTAAGGCTGTAAATTGTATCGATTCGTGCCATGCAAATCAACACATTTTTCGCGTTGATGGGGATATGGCGTGGAAGGTCCGGCCACACGGCAGCCGGACAGGCGCAAGGCGGATTCCCTCACCCCCCGGCCCCTCTCCCAAGGGGAGGTATGTGTTTGGCGTGCTCCAAGGCAGGCCGGCTCAATAGCAGCTTGAGCCGAACGCGTTGCGCACGACGATCATATCGAGGATATTGATTGTGCCATCCTCGTTGACGTCGGCCTGCCAATTGTCGCCGCTGGCGGGATCATTGCTGAGGCGATTTCGTATGAAAATCATGTCGAGCACGTTGACGGCGCAGTCGCCGTTGGCGTCGCCGTGGACCAACCACCGGCCCGGTGTCATTTCGACGGTGAACGACAGTGCGGCTCCCATTGCGGCCGCCCACGCGCCGGCATAAGTTCCTCCGCTGCCGTGGAAGGACTCCTCGGTGAGGATCATCTGGCACGCGTACGCCCCGGGCCGCAAAAACACCCCGCCGATCGGCAGGCGCTCCCACTCGCCGAACACCCCAACGGCGCTCGCACCGTAATCGAAGTCGTAGGCCGGGCCGGACGGCTCGGGATCGAAGGCCGCAACCTTCACGGGGCCGTCGTTCGAGGTCGCCGTGGTCTGCGAAGTCTTCCACAGCACGTGGTAACTGCTGTCGGCCTCGAAGTCAAACGACGCATCCCCGGCCGCGTCGGTGACGAAGTAATCCATGACGAGGTACCCGCTGTAAAGATACTGTAATCCGGTCGGGCTCGTCTCGTTTGGGATATCGCGCCGTGAAAAGTATGTGAGGTCGTTGGGGTTGGGCGACGAGCCGCTGCCCTTCGAGTTGAGATTCCAGCCACTTGTCCAACTCGAGCCGGTCCAGCTTTGTTCCCACCATCGCCCGGCGAGACCGATGCGTTCGTTGGTATCGGTGCCGGCCGCTCCGACAAGCTTGAGTTGATACGCGAAATTCGGCTTGAGGTCGGTGGCCGCAACCGTACCCCGCAGCGTGGTGGCCGACGCCTCGTAGGTCACTTCTACGCCGGCTTGGGTGTAGTTGTAGCTGTTGCGATAGGCGGCGGCGTATTCGTTGTCGGCGACGTCGAGCCACCGGTACGAGCCGCTTGGCGACGTGAGCCCGGAGTCGATATCGGCCAGAAAGACCGTCTCGCCCGTCGCGTCGCGGCACAGCAGCAGGCACAAAACCACCGTCGGCAAGAGTCGTTTGCACGTCTTCGCCATAGCAATGTCCTTCTGGAACAAGAATACACCATAAAAGCCTCCATGTCAAGTGAAATCTTTCGCGGCGTGCAAGATTCTTGTCGGCGCCGGACGTTGCGATTGGTCAGGCACAGGGTGAATTGTGCAATAGGGCCCGCCCCGCGGCGGCTCGGATCACGGTCTGCGGTGCGTTATTCGTTCTCCGCCGCCCGCTCCCACAGCTCGAGGTTGAGCAGGTTCCAGAGCTTGTAGCCGTTGTCCGCCCTGCCGGCGATGTGGTTCTCGACGAGGCCGCGCATGGCGTCGGGCCTGAACCGCCCGCGCTCGAGTGATCGCGGGCTCAGGAGTACCTCCCGCAGGTGCTCGGCAAGCTCGCCGCGAAACCACGATGATATCGGCACGCCGAAGCCCATCTTGTCGCGAACGAGTATCTCGGGCGGAAGCAGATCGGAGAACGCCCGCTTCAGCACGTATTTGCCCCTGGCGCCACGGAGCTTTAGCCGGGCGGGGATAGTGAGGGCGAATTCGACGAGCGGATGATCGAGAAACGGCGATCGCGCCTCGAGCCCGACCGACATCGACGCGACGTCCACTTTCGTCAGCAGATCGCCCGGTAGGTACGAGAGCAGATCGGCATTCGCCACCGCCGTTACGGGGTCGTCTGTTCCGGCCGCCGCGTATAGTTCGCGCAGGAGGTCGAACGAGCCCGCCTCGAGCTGCTCTGCAAACGCCGGCTCGTAAAGCCCGTGCTTTTCGTCGTCGTTGAAAATCGCAATCCATCGATAATAGCGTTCCGCCGGGGGGCCGGCCGCCGATGCGAATTTCTTGACCTTTCGGAGGAACGTCTTCTGCTCCACCGATGCCGGCAGCAGGCGCCACATGGCCGAGCCCAGCAGCCACCGGAGCGGGCCGAGCTTGTCTATCCGGCTTGCCAGGCCCGTTGCAAGGTAGCGCGGATAACCGAAGAAAAGCTCGTCGCCCGCGTCGCCGGTGAGGGCTACCG
>JABMSA010000533.1 GCA_013202185.1 Planctomycetota bacterium | reverse complement strand
GTCTGTGGGTCAGTAGGTCGGTGGGTCAGTGGGACAATCGGCAGACCGGATCGACGGCGGGGCGCTGCTTCAGAAGGCAAAAGGGCGGCCGATGCTCGATGCATCGTTCCGCCCTTTTGGTTGTTGTGGGTTGCGGCGGCCGGGCCGGGTGATTGCGGGCCGGGCGTTGTCTTACTTCTTTTTCCTGCAGATCGCCCCTACCCCGAGTTCTATCACTTTCATCCCGGGATCGTTGATGTGAATCCTGATCTTTTCACTGTATCTGATGCGGTCGAAGGGGCCGTTGAACTGCACCGACACGCGCCATTCCTTGCCTTCGATTATTTCGTCGGTGGTTACGCTGAGCCCTTCGGGAGCGTCGACTTTTTCTACCTTGAGGTCCTGCCATGAGTTGGCCCGGATAACGAGGGCGCGACTGGGGCTGTCGCCCTCGCGGACAATCCCGAAGAAGATCTTGCGCGGAGTAACGTCTGTTCGGCTGCGCACTTTGCCCGAGACCGTCACAGACATTGCGTTCTTTTCGTGGAGGTCGGTGCTGATGAGCACCGAGCCGCTGAATGCACCGCTGGGCGGCGTGCCGTTGATGCTTACCTTGATGACGTAGTCGTCGCCATCGTTGCCTTCTTCGGGCTCTACGACTTCCGCATGAATGTAGTCTAGTGTTGTTTTGACGCTGGTGATCTTGAACTTCTTGTTTCTGGGGGAGAAGACCTTGACGCTCCGCTCGGGCCTTTCGTTGGGGTTGATGAGGTTGAATTTCACGTGCAGCGGCGAGCAGACCATGTCGGCGAGGACGTTGGCGGTGACCTTGAAGATTACCTTCGGGCTGGCGGGGTCGTTGGTGGTGAGCGTCACGGTTTTATTGACGATGCCGTTGAATGTTTGGCTGTTGAATTTGACTTCGACCTTGCCGGTTTTTCCCGGTGCGATTTCCTTTTCATTTTCGTCGAGTTTGGCGACGGTGCATCCGCAGCTCGAGTGCACGTTGAGGATCTTCAGGGTTTCGTCTCCTGCGTTGCGAAACGTGAAAGTGTGCTCTACTTCTACATGCTGAGGGATTGCGCCGAAATCGTGCTTCTGCTCATCATACTCTATCTTTGGGCCGCCGATGATCACTTCCCTGGCGTGTGCTGTTTGCAGGGCGACGGCCACGAGCAGTACTGTCAGCAGAGCCTTGCGCATCGGTGTTTCTCCTTCAATCACGTTACAGCCTTGTCACAAGCAATATGGCTCGCATGTCTAATTGTAGGCAGCCGGGGGCGAGGAATCAACATCCAATTCCCGTATCACGAGGATGGCGACCGGCCTGCACGCGAGTTGGCGCTGCTTGTGCTTCGGGTGCTAATCTGTGAAGTTTGGGCGGCTCCTGATGAAGGTTAAGTCGAGGATGTTGACGATTCCGTCGTCGTTGACGTCGGCCTGAAATGAAATGCCTGAGCAGCGGTCGTCGCCCAGATGATCCCTGACAAATATCATGTCGAACACGTCGACGACGTTGTTGCCGGTTGCGTCGCCGGCCATGTTGGTAAGGACGTTTTCCAGTGGGACGCCCCAGACGGAGAGTTCGTCAGTGATCTTGCCGCGTATGTCGAAGGTGTAGGACGTATCGGGATTGAGGCCGTTAATGCAGATAGGATTGCCCCACTGGGCACGTGTCCGCCACACTTCCGTTGTCCCGAGGCTGTTATCGGCTTGCACGTACAGGGGGGTGGAATCGCCCGTCACGCGTATGAGGAAGGAGGCGGTATAGCTCCACGTGGTTAGGGCGTCGAGCTTCAACAACAGTGAAACAGACCCGGTAAGGTTAAAAAACAAGGTTGGTGCGCCGGGCTGCGGGATGTACAGCGGGGTCCTCACTTCGGTTTCGCCGGAGTAGAGCGAGAGGGCGCCGTCTTTGCTGCTTGCCACCACCGAGAAGTAGTAGTAGGTGCCGTGTGTGAGGTCGGCAACGGGGAAGCTTGCCCCCCGTTCGGCCTCCGTTCGCCACACGGGCACAAAGGATACAGGGCTTCCGGCCACGTTGAGGTAGCGTCTGGTGGTTGATTCATAGACCGCATAGAGTGTTTCGTCGGAGTTTGGCTCGGTATCGAAGCTGAGAGTAGCGCTTGATATGTCGATGTCGGAGGCAAGGGGTGCGCCGGGCGTTACGGGGTCCAGGTAGATGGTCACGGACGTGGGATTGCCGGTAACGTTGGGCGTGGCGACGCTGTCGCGTGCGGTTAGTTTTATTATGTATTCTCCGCCGGGTGTGAGGTCGGTCGGCTCGAATAGCCTCGATGTGCTCCAGTTTCTGTCGTAGGCATCTCCCTCGGGGCTTTCGACGTGGAAGTAGAATTCAACCGGCGGGGTAGAGTCTTCGGCTACGGCGGCTTGCGCCCTGAAGCTTGTGGTGCTCGTTGCCGCGGGTGGCAAGGTGTATTGGGCGGGGTTGGGTCTCGGCGGGTTGACATCGTTCAACAGCGTGGTAATTGCGGTCTCGTCGGAGCAAGACGGTATTGAGGATGTTCCGCCTTTGCTGCGGGCGGCAGCCGCAAAGTAGTAGGTGTCGCCGGGTTCGAGGCCTGAGACCGTCATGTTTGGCCCCCAGTCGGCCTGGGTGCGCCACGCCGGCACAACGGATGCCAGCTCTCCGGATTCGTCTACGTAAAGGCCGGTGCGCGAGTCGAACACCGCGTAGAGCGTTTCGGCCGAGTTTGTTCGGGTGTCGAACGTGAGCGTGATGGTGATGTAGTCGATGTTGCTCGGGGCCGGGGCACCGGGTGTTACCGGGTCGACATACACGGTTACCTGCTCCGAGAGGGAGGTGTAGTTTCGCGGCACCATGCTGTCTCGCGCCTGAAGGGTTACCATGTACTCGCCGCCGGGTGCGAGGCCGGTCGGCTCGAATATGGTAGACGTTTGCCAGCCGCTGTCGAAGTTGCCTTCGGAGCCGGTTACGGCAAATTTGTATTCCACCGGTTCAGTGATGTCTACGGATCCCGCGGCCCTGGCCTTGAAACTTTGGGCGCTTGTGGCCATGACCCTTTCGGCGAATAGGGGCGGGTTGGGCGTTGGCGGAACAGAGTCGTTGACGTATGTTGTTGTTAGTGTAGCCGGGCCGAATACGGTTTCGGGTCCTTCCGGGCTTTTTGCCTTTACGACGAAGCTGTGCGTGCTGCCCTGCCGGAGCCCGCCGACGGTGACGGGTGTGCCCCACTCGGCGAGGGTTTTCCAGACCGGCAGGGGGGAAGTAAGCGTGTTGTTGGCCGCAACGTATATCCAGAGATAGCCGTCTTGTATGGCGTACTTGACGTCTGAGGGATCGGGATTGCCGTTGGGGTCGATTTGGAGGTCGACGGTGTCGGTGCCTGGTACAATGATGGGGGCGTTGGGCACTGCGGCAAGGGTGTGGGCAGACCGCGTTGCGGACCACGAACCGGTATTTTCATTGCCTAATGCGTCTCTGATCATGACTTGGAAACTGTGGGATGAAGCCGGGGTGAGCCCCTGGATGGTGTGGGTGCGGTCCTGCGACCATTCCACCTGCCCGGTCTCTTCTCTTCTAAAGCCGTATTCCACCCACGTTTCTGCGTCGGTTTCGTCGGTTGTTTCGTCGGTTGCTTGGATGGCCGTCATCGTCAGCGAGGTTGCGGTGCTGTTTGCGGGGAAAGGCTCAGCGAATGCCATTGTGGCCGGCGTGGGCGGGGTTGTGTCAGTTTCGTCTGAGATAACCATGGCAAGGCCGATGCCCCCCCGCACTGGGCTGGTTACGGACTGCCGCACATAGGTTGCCACCCTGATTTCCGAGGGCGTGGCCAGGTTCCTGATCTCCACGATGTCGCCCCACTCGTACAAGGTGCGCCAGGTTTGCTGAAAGTGGAGCTGGTTGTCTGCAGTAACCCAGTCGTTGTTCCCTACATTTGCGGGATCGGTGTACGCGACGTGAATGGCGTATTCGGCCTCGGGCGCGTTCTGATATGCCGTAGTCCCGGGGTTGATGGTGATATACGCTGTGGAGCCTGAACTTCCTCGGGAAATGGGAACCCCGGGTGAGCGGGCCGACATGGTTATCATCATCGGATCAGACCAAGACGTTTCGTTGCCCGCGAAGTCCCTGTACTTTACCCGATACAGCGTCGCTGCGCCCCTGAGCTCCGGGAGGAACTTGTAAGAGTAATCTGTTTGCCAGCCGGAGTCGGGGAAAGACCCATCGATGCATTCAAAATAGTACTCCTTGCCTTCGGGCTTGCCGTTTGTGTCGATACAGGGGACGGCATTGACATAGACGTCGTCCTCGTTGGGGAGCGACATAGGGGCGAAAGGGTCCATTTGCGCAGGATTGGGCTCCGGCGGCTGGAAGTGGATCACCCTATCGACGCTGGGGCCGGGATTGTCCGCCTCCGCCCCGTCGGGATTACGCGCATGAATACGAAACTGGTAGACGGGGAAAACGGGCGCGGTCTGAAATCCGTGCAGGACGGTGACCAACCATTGATCCTGCCTCCGCCACACCTTCACGTCTGATTCGGGCGTTCCATCGAGGCCGACAAACTTGTCGACATTGACCTCGATGGCGTACTCGGCAATGTCGGGATTTCCGTTTGTGTTGGGATCAATGGCAAAGTCGGGGTCAATGATGCCCGGCGCGAAAGCAGGCTCGGCAGGGTCCAGCGGCAGCGCGTAGAAGCGCACAGGTACCGACCACGCTCCGACGTTGCCGATGTCGTTCTTTGCGCGGGCCTTGAATTCGTAGTAAGAGCATGGCGACAGGCCATCGAAGGTGTGTTCCGTCGAGGTTATCCATCCGGAGGTCTCACCGGTGGAGACATTGAGGAACTCGAATTCGACGCCTGTAATACTCGTTATGCGAAGAGAGACGGAATCACTCGTAAGCGCAAGGGGAGAGGCGGGATCCCATTTCGGGCGTTCGGCGGCGTTGTCGAACAGGGTGGTGGCTGTGGCTGCGGGCCCCTTGGGGCTGAGCTTCCCCTGACCGTTTCGGGCCACTACCTGGAAGGAGTATTCGGTGTCGGCCTCCAGGCCCACAGCTTGTACCGTGCCCCATTCTGCACGGCCACCTCCGCCGACGGCATCACTTTGTGTCTGCCATGTGGGAACGGCTGTCGCCCCGCCGTAACGTCCGAGGTAGGTTCCTTCGCCTGCGTTATATATTGCAAGTTGAACCCTCTCCGAGTTGGCGCCGCGCCCGGGCGTTATCTCCATGTCGTAGAAGCCGATGGAGACCATGTTTATGACCGGCGCCGGTGGGGTCACAGGGGCTACATAGCCCGACATCTTGGCGGAGTAGGGTGTTTCGTTGAAGTGCGAGTTTGTGTCTCGCGCCTTGACGCGGTAGGTGTAGTATCCGCCGGGGATGAGCCCGGGAAGTGTGAACGTCCGGCTGGATATCCATCCGCTGTCGGCTCCTCCGGCGTCGCCGCCATGAAATTGGAAGTAGTACTCAACGGGCCCCTGTTGATCGTCGGAGGTTGCGAAAGCGGTCATCTCGATCGAGTCGGTACCGTCAACGCCGTGCGGACCCTCCTGAAAAGATACGGAGCCCGGCGGCATGGTATCGACGGCTATTGTGACGGTGACGATCACTTGCGATACGGGAGGGCCGGGGTTGCTCTCGAATCCGTGGAGCGTGATGAGCGCCGTGTGCTCGCCCGGCAGCAGGCCGGCTATGTTGGGGGTTATGGATATCGTTTCCGAAGGATCGATCTCATACAAGGTGCCCGACGCGGGCTCAATGCCGACCCATGGCTTGTCTGCGTCGATTGTCCAGGGTATTGCGTCGCCGCCGCCGGTGTTGGCAAAGGTGACGGTTTGGGCAGGCGGGTTGATTGTACCCTCTGTTGTGGCGAAATTGAGCTGGGGGGTGTCCCAGTCGACATCGGCGGGGCCTTGGGTTACGTAGTAAGTCATCTCAATACTAGACGGCGGGCTGCCGTCGTCGGGTGTGAACGTGACGTCGGTAGTGTGAAACCCGATGGGGATATCGGTGATGTTTACCGCTACCTGCACAAGTCGCGACCGACCGGGCGACACCGGGCCTGAACTGGGCGTAACTCTTGCCCAGTCGGGGAGGGGCTCGACCTGCCACCTTGTGGTTTGTGTGCGGTGACTAACGGATGCCAGTTGTGGGCTGGGCGGATTCTGCCAACTTCCCTCGAAGTTCAGCCACGGCGGGCGGACGCTGAAGTCGGCGGGGGTGGCGACCTTGGCTATGATCTGGTAGTCATCGAGGATGGCGTCGGCGTCGAATTCGTTGACTTTGATGTAGTAGGTGTCGGGGGTCTGTATTATGTAGCGCAGTAAAACCTGATCCAGGCCTAATTCGTGGCTCGCCGCAAGCTCGGCGTTTGGGTTTGGGGAGTCAAGGATAGAACTGTTGAAAACTTGAACCTCCAGCTCGCCAAATCCTGTTACCTCTATTTCGAAGTCGAGCAGGTCGGTGATTTCCAGCTTGAACCAGTCGATGTCTTCGAGTGGCGATAAGCTGTGGTCGGCGCTGAGTGTGTTGGCAGATAATTCGGCGGCGTCTTGGGGGGTGTCGCCCGGGTCGTCGGGTTCTCTGAGATGCTCGGTGTATGTTACCAGAATGTCGTAGTTCTCGATGACCTCCGAGTTGTCGAGTCCGGTTATCTGCACGTACCATGTTCCGGCCGGGGCCCAGTTGTACGTGACCCGGGAGTACCAATCGTCGCCGTAGTCGTCGTTGTACCTTCGCAGGTCGAGCTGGCCGTTGTCTTCATAATAAAGCCACATCTTTGTGTCGCCGAACTCGTCGCCGGACGTTTCGATGACGAGGGCGCCGGAGGCGGGGATTGTGAATTTGGCCCAGTCTATGTCGCCTCCGGGTTTGAGGCTGTGCGGCATTGGCACGCCCGGCGTGATGACCCTGGCCGCCGAGGAGACGTCGTCGTACTCGTAGGCGTCGGTGAGTTCCTCCGTGATCAGCGTGACTTCGTACTCTTCTATCAGCGCGTCGTCGTCTTTCTCGCCTACGAGCACGTAGTACCGCCCGGCGGACAGGTTTGTGGCGCTTACCTTCGCGTAGGAGCCGCCGCCGGAGTTGTCGACGGTAGTGATGCGGGCCGTCTCCGGGTCCACAAGAACGCCGGCGTCATAGAGCTCGATGTAGGTGTCGTCGCCGTAGAGGCCCCTGGTTTCGATATTCACTTCGCCGGTGGGCGCATCCAGCGTGAAGTACATCCAGTCGTGATCACCCACCGGATCGATAGAGTGGGCCTGGGGCTCGCGGGCTGTCAGCTCATTTGCATCGAGGGGGGTGTCGTCTTCTTCGTAGAAGTCGGCGCGGGGCGCTTGCTGGCTGACCCTGAGCCTGTAGCTGATCAGTTCGGCCGAGGGGTCGACCTCCCAGATTCTAACGTAATACGTGCCCGGCGGAAGGCTCGGAATCTCGATTCTCGAATACATGTCGACTTCACTCTTGTCGTCGTTGGTTGCTATGGTTCCGCCGGAATCGAGGAGCAGTTCGGTGTCGCCCCCCTGTGGCCCGAAGGTTTCGATCACAATACCCGCCTCATTCTCCAGCACAAAGTACGCCCAGTCTACATCACCGGCGGGTGATATGGTCCTGACCTGTGTTTCTTCCGGCAGGAATATCTCCTTGGCGTGGCTCTTGATGTCGTCCCACTCGAAAGCGTCGACGGACCCGGGTAGAAGGACAATACTGTAGGGGTCGACCACGGGGCGTCCGCCGTCTGCGGACGACTGTACCTTGACATAGTACGTGCCTGCTCCGATGGCCTGTGTTTCGAGGATCGCATACAGCGGTGGGGGTGTCCGCGACTGATCGAACAGCTTCTCCTCTATTGTTTGCTTGAGGGGCGTCAGATCGACGCGCACGTGGCCGATCGTCGCCCACTCTCTGTTCAGTATCTCGCCTATACTTGCTGCTGACGGTGGCGCGGCATTGCCGGCGGGCGCGGCACTGCCCGCCACAGACGTGAAGCCGGCCATGTATGCAATTATGCTGTAGATGATCGAGGTGTTTGTCTGATCGAACGGAGAATTCAGCGTGCCTTGCGCTATGACCACGCTATCGACGTCCTCCAGGGTCAGGCCTGCCCCGTCGAAGTCCACATGGCCGCCATCAAGATTGATCCTGAACTGGTAGGTTCCATCTTCGCTGTAGGATGAGGGTACCGTCGACGGGCTCACCCCGACGTCTATGTTTTGGTTGGGCCCATTGGGCTCAAAGACAGTCGTGGTGGTCTGCGTTATGTTGTTTCGGAGGTAATAGCGCGTGCGTCCTATCTCCAGCCAGTTGTTGTGGCCGATCGCGGCGGTTATGTTGGCGTCTGGCAGCGGCCCCGCCGACTCGGCCGGCGCCGCGCTGCCGGTGAATGCTCTGAGCGCCACCGCCCCTTCGTTTTCATACGCCACGACCGAGCAGATGATGTCGGTGTTCTCCGTTGTGAGAGGCGACGATCCTCCGCTCGCAACGGCCAGGTCTTCCTGGGAGGCCACGTCGTAGAAAGAGTTGTTTATGACGACAACGCCGTTGGTTACGTTGACCCTCAATTCATGACTGCCGTCGATGTTCATTATCGAAGGTGTGGAAGGCATCGCCAGGCCGGGAACGTTGATATTATCGGCGTGGCCGATGGGGTCGGTCGTTACGGGGGTGACGGTTTGACTTATGAAGGCCTCATCGATCCTGTGGATGAGGGTGTCTCCGGTTCGGACCCAGTTGGTATGGCTGACCGCCGCATCTATCTCGGGCGCCGATGGTGCCTGTGCGAGGCCATAGGCCGCCGCGCCGCCGGCGATGGCTTTGTGGCTTACCAGCCCGCCGTTCTCTGCTACAACCAACGTGTAGATGATATCCGAGTTGGCCGCGTCGATCGGGGCCTGGATGAGGTCGACGTGCAAAAGGAAGTCTTGTGCAGATGGCACCTGATAGAAGACGCCGCCGATCGAAACGATGCCTGCACCGATGTTTACCCGAAACTCGTAACTGCGGTCACTGTTGAGCACTGAGGCGGTGGTGGGCTGCCTGAGCGTCGGCCCGGGGGGAGCGTCGTAGAGGTAAATCTCGGTGTCGCCGAGAGGGTCAGTGCCGCTTGTTGCGATCTGAACGCTTGCTGATCCGCTGAGCGAAAACCAGTACCAGTCTTCGTCGTCGTAAGGAAAGATGTTGTGATCCGTCTGCGTGGTGTTCAGCGCCAGCCATGTGGCGCCGGTGATGTCGTCGTCGCCTTCCTCGTAGGCGTCGGGCTCGTGCGGCGCGGGGTAGACCTCCTCGATGGCATCGATGTCGTCCTGGGCAAGGGTATGTTTCACAACGCCCTCCTTCAGCGGGTCGAGCATCACGCTGTCGGACGGCGCCGCCACATATCCCAACTGCACCCAGCGGCCGATCTCGCGCAGCACTGCGGTCTTGAGGTCGTATTCGACGCCGCCGGGGGTGCCGGTTGTGGACCACGCCACGCTCCCGTTGAACACCGTGTCGCATTCCACGATAAACCCGTTCGCGGTCCGCACCGATGTCTCTGCCAGTACGTTGGGGGCAAAGCCGTCGCCTTCCACGTCCCATCCGATGGTGTTGAGGCCGTCGGTATTGCTCGTGTCGCTGTGGGTAATGCCGCTGTACCTGAAAGTCAGAGAGCTGCCTTCAACACGGTGCCATTCGTCTCCGCATTCTTCAACTATGGCTGCGAACCCCTCCGGGGCGCCCGCATTATTTACCCGGTAGGCGATCGGGAAAACCCCCGCATCCCATTTGACGTCGTTGAACTCGAAAGCGCCGGCCGATCCGGTCAATGCTGTCGCAGCGATAATCAGAACAAGTGCAACAGACGCTGTCTTGCGCGTGGCCATGCGATGACCTCCTTTTTCTCTGCCAGGCGGGGAAACCCGCTCCGCCACCCAAAAGCAGACTTCATAATCCTTACGGTCTTCGGAACCGAGTACTTATGTGGTGCTCTATTAACATTCTATCCCAATTCATGCGACCTGTCAAGTCATTCATTGGTTTTTTCGCCCGGCGCACGAAAAAAACTTTTCGTTATCGCGGCCGGCGTCCATCCGCATCAACAAACGTTTCGCCTTTTGAACATGACCCCGCGTCGAACCGGCCGGACGCCTACTGGTTTAGTCCTTCTGCCGAAGGCTTAGTTCCCCGATTAACATGGAAAATCGCTCGGCGTAATCGCTTCGGTGGTGCGGGGCTTTGTTGTTGAATTGCGCCGGGTGCGCTGTTAGAATATACTTCTTGCTTGAGGATGTCCGCGCACAAGTGCCGCGCGGCAAACAACCCGTTAATATCTCGGGTCGGAGAAAGGAGCCGAATCCTGCCCACGGTCAAATTCTTGAAAGAAG
The DNA here is from genome assembly GCA_013202185.1 of Planctomycetota bacterium. GTDB lineage: Bacteria > Planctomycetota > PUPC01 > JABMSA01 > JABMSA01 > JABMSA01. Next base: position 6,563 of record JABMSA010000533.1, on the reverse strand, counting down.
GATACGGTAAGATCAGACGATTCTACCTGGGACACTTCCGAAAACGCTATGTCCAAAAAGTACTCGAACTCCGCCGCGGCGAGTGCCGGCGCTGCGGCAACTGTTGCACGGTCATGTTTCGGTGTCCTCAGCTCGAGGGTGACGCCCACTGCACGCTCTACCATACACGTTCCCTGCAATGTCGGCTGTTTCCCATCGACGCGCGCGACCTGCGCGGTCGGTTCAGCTCTTGCGGGTACTACTTTGTCGACGAGGTCGAAGGCTCCGCCGAACAGGAGGAGGCCATCCAACACAGCGCGCAATCCAGCGGCTCTTCAACAACGGGGTCGCAGAGCTAGAGGAGCAAGCCGGTAAGATGCGCATTCCATTTGCCCGCTACGGCTACCGCGAGCTGATCATCTTTTCAGCGCTGTTTGGTGCACTGGCAGCGCTCACCGTCTGCCTGGTGTGGTGGCCGTTGGCCGCGATTTTTGTAGTGCCGCTGTGCATTGTAGTGTGGTTTTTCAGAGACCCTCCCCGCTCGGTGCCCGCGGAAAAAGATGCAGTAGTGGCTCCGGCCGACGGCAGAATCACCGACATCACGGAAGTCGACGATGCAGAATTCATCGGCGGGCCTGCCACGCGAATCGGGATATTCCTTTCGATCCTGAGCGTTCACATCAACCGCGCCCCTTGCGCCGGGCGCGTCTCGTACATCAAGTATCGCAAGGGCAAGTTCATCGCTGCAATGCGCCCGGGGGCTTCGTCCGACAACGAAGCCAACTCCGTGGGCATGGTTTTGCCCGATCGCAACGACGAGAAGATCCTTGTCAAGCAGATAACCGGCGCCATCGCGCGGCGGATCGTATGCGCATGCCGCGAGGGCGATATGTTGGACCGTGGCCAGAAGTTTGGCATGATAAAGTTCGGCTCCCGAACGGAGCTGTTCGTTCCGCGCACGCTGCGGTTCGAGCCTGCCGTCGGCGTCGGGCAAAAAGTCTGGGCGGGGGCGTCGATCCTCGGCCGGTTCCGCTTGCAGCCGCAGGATCAGCCCGGCGGCTGAGTTTACGGATCCGTTGAATCAATGAGAAAGATAAGCATTCTTCCGTCGGTCATCACCCTGGGCAACATCACCTGCGGGTTCGCCTCGGTGGTGCTCGCCGCCGACGGCGAATACGAGCGGGCCGCGTGGCTTATCCTGCTGGGAATGGTCTTCGACGCGCTCGATGGGCAGGTTGCTCGAATGACCCGAACCGCCGGCAATTTCGGCGTGCAGCTCGATTCGCTGTGCGACATCGTTACTTTCGGGTTGGCACCCGCGGTCCTGATAAACCGCATAGGCCTCGACTACGGCCGGCTGGGCATACACGATCAGGTGGTGTGGCTGCTGCCGATGCTTTACCTCGTCTGTGCGGCGCTGAGGCTGGCGCGTTTCAACCTCGAAACAGGAACCGAAGAAGAAGACCACGAATGTTTTTGCGGCTTGCCTTCGCCGGCCGCCGCCGGGCTGGTGGCAACGCTCATAATTCTCAACAACTACCTGCCCGCTCGCCCGTTCGATTTCCTCCCCGAGCGCCCGGTCGTGGTCGCGATGCCGTTTGTGGGGCTTGTGGCCGGCGCACTGATGGTCAGCCGGGTAAAGTACGCTCACTTCGGCAACCGTCTTTTCAGGGGTGCGCGGCCCTTCACCTGGCTGATGGCACTCATATTCCTCTGCATTCTCATGGCCCTCAGCATCAAGGTGGCCCTTGCCACCATCTTCACCGTTTACACGCTGGGGGGCGTAGTGCAGGGGTTGTGGGCAAAACTTTTCGGCAAGCCCCCCGCGGCCATCGCTCAAAACACTCCCAACGAGTAACCACACTACCAGAAAACTCCCAGTGAAACGGTTTCAGAAAAAGAGCGGCGGCAAAGCACCCAAAACACCCTGGTACTCGGCCGGCCTTCGGTTTGCCTGCCTGCGCTGCGGCGACTGCTGCCGAGGCGAGCCGGGGTTTGTGTGGGTTACGCACAACGACATCAACGCCATCTCGGAATCTCTGGACATGGCCGCCCGCCAGTTCGAGGCGAGGTACGTGCGCAAAGCCCACGGCAGATTCAGCCTCGTCGAACTCGATAACGGCGATTGCATATTTTGGTCCCGAGAAGGGTGCAAGATCTACGCGGTTCGCCCGCTTCAGTGCCGCACGTTTCCGTTCTGGCCCGAGTACCTCCGCTCGGCACACGCCTGGGGCGCGGTTCAGAAGCGATGCCCCGCAATCGGCACGGGCAAGCTGCACAGCATCGAGGAGATCACACAGAAGCTGCGGCAATTGAATTATGATGAGTTGTGAACGGCGGCGCGGATCGGCGGGCCTGCGGCGCTCTACAGGGCGTTGCCTATGCTGGTGAAAGTTTTCCGCATCTCTTCGGGGAGCTCGCCCTCGATCCGGCCTTTCCAGAGCGCCCGATAGTCGCCCCCTTTCGGCTTCCAGGGGGTCTTGGCAGGTACTGATGTCTCGAATATCTCGATGTCGGCGCGGAACTTGAGTTTCTCGCCGTTTCTGACACGGCGGGTCATGCGGTCGGTAAGCTTTTGGGCTTTGTCGGGCTCTTGCCATGGCGAATTGGTCAGGCCGTGCCCGCCGTATCGCGCTTCTTCGCCGTCGAGGAAAACGTGAATCCAATAGCGCTTGCCAAGAACGTATTTCGGCCGTGTTTTCACGCGGATGGTCTTGGGCTTCTTGTCGCTCCAGGCCCAGCCTATGGCGTTTAGCATGAGCCTCGCCTCGAGCGCCGAGTTGGTCTTGATGCTCTTTTCCGGGGCGCTTACCCGCTTCACTTTCAGGCTCACGGCCGCCGATACGATCGTCCCTTTCCAGAATCGCCACGGGCCGTCGTAGACTACGTCGCCGGCCTTGTAAAGCGTTACCTCTTCAGACTGGCCGTCGTTGCGATAGCTGAAGGTTACGGTGTAGTCGCCGGGCGGAATGTGCTTGCCTTGCGGCGACACAAGCCCCACGGATGTGGCCAGCGGCGCAAACGGCCTGCGAACCGGCGTGATGTCTTCCTTCGTAACGTCGGGCGGCGCCCCGTGGTGCGGGTCGTCGGGGGTGCGTTCGAATACGCGCCCCGTGTCTTCGTTCTTGAACGTCACGGCAACGTGCCGCGTATCGAGGTAGCGATCGACAAACTTCACGTTGCGGTTGGCGTCGTCGCGGGTAAACTGCAGGTAGAACTTGAGGGCGAATTCGGCCCCCTCCCAAAGCTCGGTCTTCTCCGGCTCGAGGCGGCAGCGCAGCCCATCGAGCGCCTCGCCCCATTCCACCTCGGGCTGTGCCGCGTCGGGCTTGGGTGTGTCTTCGGAGGCAGCCGCGATCGCCGACAGGATGCTGACGGCAAGAACGATTGCGTGTTTCATTTCTCCACTCCGTGAAAATCCGAGAACGCACATGACACCGGCGCGGTTACTTCATGCAAGATGCTGAAACGCGAGGCCGGATACCAATAATCATACTCACTGGTGCTGTTTCCTGCAAGCTTAATCTGGAGAAACATGCAATGGCGAAAGGCTGATTCATATCGCTACGGGCCGGCCGAGATCAAACGGGCTCAGCGTGGCGTTGCGCAGGTCGACTGCCCGGGTAGTGATCTGCGCGAGAAACGACCGGCTGTGAGAGACAATGATCATGGCGAGGGGCAGCTCGGCCAGGATGTTGACAATGCGCGCTTCCGTTTCTTCGTCGAGGCCGGCATCGGGCTCGTCGAGCAGAAGCACTTGGGGTTGCATCGCGAGGACCGTTGCGAGTGAAACAAGGCGTTTTTTGCCGAGGGAGAGTTTGTGCGTGATTCGGTTTTGGTATCCCGCCAAGCCGAGCAGGTCGAGTGTATCGGCCACGATGGCCCGGGCCTCGTCTGCCGTCTTACCCAAATTAAGCGGCCCGAAGGCTACGTCTTCGACAACGGTCGGGCAAAACAGTTGATCATCCGGGTCCTGAAAAAGCAGTCCGGCACTCGCCCGCACCTCTGCAAAGTCCGGTTCGGTCCTCCTCGGCCTGCCAAAGGCCCACAGCTCGCCCTCCGTGCATGATATCAGGCCGACAATCAGATGCAGCAGCGTTGTTTTGCCTCCGCCGTTGGGGCCCACCAGCCCAACGCGCTCGCCGGCATTAAGCTCGAGGTCAACGCCGCTGAGCACGCGACCGCCAAACGGATAAGCAAAGCTCACGTTATGAAGTTTTATGAGCCGGTCCTTCATCGGATCTCCATCCATGCCAGTACCAATATCACCGTCAGCGATGCCAGCACAAAAACAACGTCTTGCTGTGTTGCCGTGAAATGGGTGAGCACGTGAAACCGGCCGCGAAATCCGCGGCATTTCATTGCATCCATGATTCGCATCGAGCGGTCATGGGCCCTCACGAGCAGCATGCCGGCAAGGTAGCCGATGGTTCTGAATGTGCGAGCGTTCGCACCAGGGCGAAAGCACCGGACCTTCATCGCTCGCCTCAGGCGTGCGGATTCGTGGTGGAGCACGTCGATATACCTCACGGTGAATAGAAACAGGTGCACGAGCTTTTGCGGCAGGCGGAGATGGCTGAGCGCGTGGCCGAGGGTGGAAGTTTCCATCGTGCTGAGGAGCGCGGTGAACGTCAGCAAGATCGCGTTGCACCTGAGGGAGATCCGGGCGGCCTGGAGGAATCCTTCGCGGCTGTAGCCGACAGGCCCGATGCGAAAGAGGCAGGGGCCTGATGCTATGAGCGGCAGGAACACGAGAAGAATCAGCAGGAAACAGTTGACGCCGGCGAGGCGTTTGGCGGTCGCCGCCAGGGGCAGTCTTGCCGCCGCCATGGCACCCAAGGCAACCGCTACTCCGATTGACGGCACCAGAATGCTCGTGCTGATTGCGAGCAGCACGGCAAACGCAAACGCAACAATAATGCGGGCGCGCGGATCGAGCCGGTGAATCGTGGAATCGTGTTGGCTGAACGTGTCACATACCATGATAGCACCAGGGCCTTGCCGGCGATTACTGCGGGCCGAACTTTTGCCGTCTGCCGAGAAGGTAGAATGCAACGCCCGCGATGCCGAAGATGTAGCCTATGCCGCCGAGAATATCGCGAAGGCGGCTTCTTGCTTCTTGCCTGTCTAACTGCTCGCGCAACGGTCCGATCTGCCGGGCGACCGCGCGTTCAACGAGCTGTTCCAGGCCGGCTTCTTTCCGTTCCATCGGCGCCGGGATGCTGCGGGGCTCGGCGTTGCCGGCGATTTCTCCTTCTGGGGCCGGAAGGGTCGAAGGAAGCTCACCGGCCTTGAGCGTGTACTCGGCACGGTGGCCGTCGATCGTCTTAACCACGAACGTGTGGTCACACCTGAGTGCTGCCTGAAAGGTGAACTTTCCGTTGGCGTCGGTGGCGGCGGCGCCCAGTTTTGTGCCGTCGGGGCCTAGCACTTCGACGGCCACGTTGGCGGCCTTGCCGCCGCCGGGGAAATAGACGCTGCCGATGACGGTTCTGCCCTCTGCACGGGCAAAGACCTTGATCTTGTGAGCATACGCAGTGTGCCCGCACGCTATGCTGATCGCCATGCATACGAGGCCGGCAAAGAGGCAGGAGGTGGATTGTTTATACATGAGTTGTGCTGCTTTCTATCCTTGGGGAGCCAGGCTGCGCGAGCAGCTCGGGGCAGACTCTTCGCAGGAATACGACCACGGAGCCGGTTACCAGCGCCTCGACGATCAAAAGCGGAAGATGTGCAATGCCCATTACGCCCACGAAACTCTCGAACCCGTTTCCCGAAATCAGAAGTACCGATGCAGTCATGCCCCCCGCCAGAGCGAACCCCGCGAGCCCCGCGGCAAAACCAATGCGAAACACGGAGCGCCGGCTTTCGTCGGCGCCGTTGCATCGGAAAGCACGGCGGAAGAGATAGTAACAGGCCACGGCCGGCAGGGCCATGTTGAGCGTATTCACCCCGAGCGTTGTAAGCCCGCCGTGCCCAAAGAACACTGCCTGAAGCAACAGGGCTACGAAAAGCGCCGGAAACGCCGCCCACCCCAGGATCAGGCCCACCAGGCCAACGAGGAGAAGATGGGCGCTTGCAGCGCCGACCGGAACGCGAATCAGCGATGCAACAAAGAACGTGGCAGTAAGAACGGCGACCTGCGGCAGGCGGTCGTAGTTGGTCTTGCGCAGCCCGATCGCCACCCCCGCTGCGGCCAGGAGCGCACCGCCTGCCAGCACCGATGCCGACTCGATATAGCCATCCGCGATATGCACCCGAGCGCCCTCTTGCCTATTTCATGTCGACTGTTCGAACCCACATCAACGCGCCAAGCTCGACGTCGACCATTTCACCTTCAGGGTTGTTCATCTTTTCGTCGCCGTCGATGAGGGCCGCGAAACCCCACCAACCGGCCCTGGGCATTGCGTACGCGAACACGCCGTTTTCATCCGCCTTCACAACCTGCGTCACAAAAGGATCGGCAGGAATCCGCACCTTGCCGGCCTCGTTGCGGTATTCAACTTCAACCTGCGCAAAGGGGGCGGGTTTGCCGTTTTTCTTCACAATGCCGCGGAAAAGGTTGCCCGTCCACAGACCATAAG
>JABMSA010000532.1 GCA_013202185.1 Planctomycetota bacterium | reverse complement strand
TCGTCAAGGTGCTTGATCGCTCCCGGACCGTCGAGATGGTAGAAGGCAAAGTCAACATGCTCGGCCTCCTGCCGGAGCTCATCAAGGATCAGGGCTTTGAACATGTCGGGCGAAACCATACAGCACAAATCGCTTTGGAGCGTCCACATGCGACCCGGCGCCCACAGGTAAAGCCAATCGAAAGAGCCGTCTTGATACGGAGACGCCATGGCATCCAGCTTGTCGTAGAGCCGTTTCGAGATGTCGGTAAGATCCTGCACGATCCGACGGATCGTCTCGGGGCGCTCCAACATGGCGATCAGCGTGGTCTCGGATCCCCACATGTTGGCGACGATATCGGAAACGCAGCCGAACCCCTGCCCGCTGACGAGATACTCCCCGCGCGTGCGATCCAGCGAGCGGAGGGTAAGGTCGCAGAGGAGTCTATACCACTGGTTGGACGCGTCGAACGTCAAGGGCAGCGTGACGTCCCACGATTCGTACAGACTCGACTGCCACACGGTAGCCGCCTCGAAATGCATCTCGCAGCCCATGTAGCCGCCGAGAGGCACGGGCCCGAGATACACCCAATGCGCAGGGAGGGCTTCACCGCCGTAGTAGGTCGACTTCAGTCCGGCATCGACGTTCTGAAGCACGACGTCCGGGTTCGTGTACTTGTCGGGGACGGCGTCGTTGATGGGGCCCGGCGTCACACCGCGACGCGGTGCTCTGACCAGGGCAACGACCCGGTCGGTCTTGTCTCCTCGCCACCAACAACACAAACGTTCCTGGGCTTCCGCCCAGTCTTCCTTGTATCTACCGATCCGCATCCCCATCTCTCCTGCCAGGGTCCGTCTGCAACGGCAGCCGGCTGTTCGTTCTGGAGACTGTCCGGCCCTACCCCGAAAATCTCACACAGGGGCAGAAAAATAGCGAAGTCCGCAGCATAAGCTGCTATGGTGTAATTAGTTACAAAACATCATACGAGGGACTTCGCTATGACAGACTGTATCCAGAACACGTTCGGATTTCAAGACATTGGTGGACGCAAAGTCACCGCGGATTTCTCGGGTGGATACCTGAGCAGTGACGGTGGTGGGCTGTTGCTGCGTGAGGTGGAAGGTCGCATGGGGCTGGTGAAGGGTCTGGCGGCGTGTTTCGTGGATGGTCGCGACCAGCGATTTGTGGAACACCGGCTCGATTGCCTGATCGCGCAGCGGCTCTTCGGGGTAGCGCTGGGCTACGAAGATCTTAACGACCACGACCGGCTTCGTTTGGACCCGTTACATGCGGTGCTCGCCGGCAATGAAGATGTGCTGGGGCAGAAGCGTTGCGATCCTCGCGACCGGGGCAAAGCATTGGCCGCGCACGCGACACTCAACCGCCTGGAACTGGGCGCGCAGAAGCTCGACGGGCGATACAAGAAGATCGCTGCGCAACCCAGGCAGATTGAGCAGTTGCTCATCACCGAAGGGGTCAAAGCCATTCCGCGTCGTTCGCGCGAAATCGTGCTGGACTTCGATGCCACCGACGATCCGTTGCACGGCCAGCAGGAAGGCGCGTACTTCAACGGGTACTACCGGCGTTACTGCTATCTACCGTTGTACTGCTTCTGCGGGAGCATTCCGTTGTGGGCGGAGCTTCGGGACTGCAAACGCGATGCCTGCGAAGGGACGCTTGAGGCCTTGGCACGTATCGTGCCGGCGATCCGCAAGCGCTTCGGGCGCAAAGTGCGCATCGTGCTGCGTGCCGACAGCGGCTTCGCCCGTGAGCCGATCATGAAGTGGTGCGAAGAGCATCGGCTGTACTACATCATCGGGATGGCGCGTAACGACCGACTCAGCGCGGAGATGGAGACCGTGTTCACGGAATTGGAACAAGCGATCGAGAGCGGCGAACAGTCCCTTCCGTGCCGCCGGTTCAATAACTTCCGCTACAGCACATTGAAGAGTTGGTCACGAGAACGTCGGCTCATCGGCAAAGCGGAGATCCTGCCAAAGGGGCGAAACCCGCGTTTCGTGGTGACGAACTTTACGGCCAAAGGATTCGCGGGCGAATCGCCCGAGCGCTACACGGCCGCCTCGCTCTATGAACAGGTGTACTGCGCGCGTGGCGACATGGAGAACCGCATCAAAGAGGAGCAGCTCGATCTGTTTGCCGATCGGACCAGTACGCACTGGATGGCCAGCAATCAGTTACGTCTCTGGTTCAGCACCTTTGCGCACCTGATCCTCTCGACGCTACGGGCCGAGGTGCTGCACGGCACCGAACTGGCCACTGCAACGGTCGGCCAGATCCGATTGAAGTTGATGAAGATCGGCGCTCGAGTTCGCATCAGTTGCCGTCGCGTGCATGTCGAATTGGCATCAGCCTACCCGTGGCAGCATACCTTCGCCCAAGTCTACCGCAACGCCATCGCATTCAGCCCGTAGCCCGCAGCGGCCCTCGCCAAATCAGACTGAAACCCCCTTGACCAGGGCGGAGCTGTGCTCAGGATCCCTCCATCGAAGCCCATCAAGCCATTGCTCAGCACGCCC
>JABMSA010000531.1 GCA_013202185.1 Planctomycetota bacterium | reverse complement strand
GCCGAAGGCCGGGGTGAGGGTCTTGCGGCGCGGCGGCCTGCAATGTGGCGCAGGAGTACGTCCGGCGTTCGGTCGGAGGGCAGGCGGGTAGGTCTGTGGGTCTGTCGGTCTGTCGGTCTGTGGGTCTGTGGGTCGGTGGGTTTGTGGGTCGATGGGATGGATGTACTGATCATGTTGTGGGAGGGAAACTTTTTGCAAAAAGTTCTCTGCCAATAATGCTCGTCCCGCCGTCCAAGACGATTGTCATTGAGCGATTGATCCCGACGAGCGCCTGCGCTCGTCTCCCTGCCTTCCGAGGCAGGCAAACTCTTGGGCTTCCGGAGCGGCTGCGGATCATCTGCAGTCTTTCTGCTCCGTGTCCTTCCTGGTCAACATCAAATCATCTTTCGTCGACGCGACTTGGCATCGGCATGCCGCTCTCTGAAGAGGGCCCCCGCCTGCCTATGCACTTCCGGCGCAAGAACAGACGGCAATACGTTTGAAGCGTTGAGGCCCCCACTTGGCCTCTAATGTCAGTATACCGCTTGTCGGTGCGATTGCAAGGGCAAAAAGCATTTTTTTGTGGGGCCTCGTCGGTTTGAAAGGAAATGAGGCATGGCTCAGGACCGGATGGGCCGTCGTGACGCGATTTACGATTTTGTTGCAGTAGAACACGAGAGACGCAAAACGCTTTCCAGGCCCGTAACTGCTTGCGTATCCACATGTTACGGCATCCGCAAAATTGGGGATTACTCCGGAAAACGCTTGAAGATCAAGCCCGAGTACTGTATAATGTAAGTTATGCTCACGTGTTCCCTGTACCACGCCGGGAGGTAGCCACTCATCATGCAAGAACGAGGAGAAATTATTCGCGATATCCTCATCGAAGAGGACATGAAAGACGCGTACATCAACTTCGCGATGAGCGTAATCGTGAACCGCGCGCTGCCGGACGTCCGCGACGGGCTGAAGCCTTCGCAGCGGCGGATACTCGTGGCGATGAATGACCTCAACCTCAGCCCCACGGCCAAGTACAGGAAGAGTGCGAAGATCGCCGGCGATACCGCGGGCAATTACCATCCGCACCCCGAGAGCATATACATGACGATGGTGCGCATGGCCCAGCCTTTCGCACACCGGTATGTTCTCATCGACGGCCAGGGAAACTTCGGCTCGATCGACGGCGACGGCCCGGCGGCCGTGCGCTACACCGAGGCACGCCTGTCGCATCCCGGCCAGGAGATGCTGGCAGACATCAATATGGACACCGTCGAGTTTGTCAAGAACTACGACCAGAGCCGCGACGAGCCGACGGTCCTGCCGGCGCGTTTTCCCAACCTGCTCGTAAACGGCTCCACCGGCATCGCGGTTGGCATGGCCACCAACATTCCGCCGCACAACCTCGCAGAAGTGATCGACTCCCTGCTCGCGCTCATCGACAATCCGCAGATCAGGATCGCTGAACTGATGGAACACGTTAACGGGCCGGACTTTCCCACCGGCGGGATAATCGTGGGGCAGACCGGCATCCGCAAGGGGTACCTCACCGGCCACGGTGCCGTCACCGTCCGCGCACGTTCACACATCGAAGAGGGCAAGAACGACCGCAAGCATATCGTCATCACCGAAATCCCATATCAGGTGAACCGCACGACGATCAAGGAGAGAATAGCCGACGCGGTCAACGCCGACAGGATAAGCGGCATCTCGGATTTCCGCGACGAAAGCGACCGAAAGGGGCAGAGGCTGGTCATCGATCTCAAGCGCGGCGAGGAGCCGCAGGTGGTGCTCAACCAGCTTTACATGCACACTCCGCTGCAGACCACCTTCGGCATAAACATGATCGCACTGGTGCACGGCCGGCCGCGAACGCTCAACCTGAAAGACATGCTCGTGTGTTTCAGGGACCATCGCATCGAGGTAGTGATGCGACGCACAAGCTTCATGCTGCGACGGGCCGAAGAGCGCGCACATATCCTCGAGGGCCTGTTGGTCGCCCTCCAGCATATCGACGAAATCATCGAGCTGATCAAGAAGTCGTCGGCCACCGAAGAAGCCCGCAACGCACTGATCGACAGGTTCGAGTTTACCGTGCGGCAGGCCACAGCCATCCTGCAGATGCAGTTGCAGCGGCTCACCAACCTCGAGCAGCAAAAACTCCGCGACGAACATGGCAAGCTAATGGAGCAGATCCAGGAGTACAAATCGATCCTCGCCAACCCCGAGCGCGTACTCCAGATCATCCGTGACGACCTGCTCGAGATCAAGAAGAAGTACGGTGACGAGCGTCGCACGACAATCGACACGAACGTCGAGGAAGAGTTCGACATGACCGACCTGATAGCCGACGACCCGATGGTTGTCACCTTCAGCCACCAGGGCTACGTGAAGCGGCTGGGGCTGGACACCTACACAACGCAAGGGCGCGGCGGCAAGGGCATCACCGGGGCAGCCACGAGAGACGGCGACGTCATCAAGCACATGTTCGTGGCGACCGCGCACCAGTATCTGCTCTTCTTCACGAGCGCGGGGCGCGTCCACTGGAAACACGTATACGACATTCCGGAGCAAAGCCGCCAGGCGCGCGGCCGCGCCGTCGTGAACCTGCTCGAACTGCAAAAGGGCGAAACGGTCACATCGATCATTCCGGTCGACTCTTTCGATGAGCGCGACATTGTCTTTGCCACTGCAAAGGGCATGGTCAAGCGCGGCAAGCTTCGCGACTTCAGCCGCCCGATGCGCGGGGGCATCAGGGCCATCGGCCTCATCGAGGGCGATGTGCTGATCGGGGTAGCCGTGGCCCAGAGCGGCCAGGACATCCTCATCGGCACCAAGCACGGCCGTGCCATACGCTTCGCCGGCAAAGACGTCCGCTGCATGGGCCGGACGGCCCGAGGTGTGCGCGGCGTGCGGCTGCGGGCCGATGACGAGGCCGTCGGGATGGTGATCGTCGGAGACAGAACATCCCTGCTGACAATCTGCGAGCAAGGCTATGGCAAGCGCACAAACCTCTCCGAGTACCCCGTGAAGGGACGCGGCGGGCTGGGCGTTCTCAACATCAAAACAACCCAGCGCAACGGCGGCGTGGTGGGCCTGCTCGACGTTGACGATGACGACGGAATCATGGCCATAACAAGCAACGGGCTCATCATACGCATGAGCTGCAAGGGCATCCGCCCGATGGGCAGAAACACGCAGGGCGTGAGGCTCGTTTCCCTCAAGAAGGGCGACCACGTTGTTTCGGTTGCCTGCGTGGAAGAAGACGACGAAAAGCCCGAAGACGAACCTGAAACTGAACCCACAGACGAACCTGAAACCGAACCCACAGACGAACCTGAAGGTGAATCCGAAGGCGAGCCCGAAGACGAAGGCGAACAGGACAACGATCAAGAGGAATAGCAGGCCGCCGCCCCGAGTTGCCCGAGCCATGAGCGTCGAAGAGAACTTCCGCACAGTTGAGGATCGCATTGCGGCCGCCTGCCGACGCGCCGGCCGCGACCCCTCCGAAGTGTTGATCGTGGTCGTAACCAAAACGGTCGACGCGGCGTTTGTGCGCGACAAATTGCTGCCGCTGGGCATCAGGCACCTTGGCGAGAATCGAATCTCTCCGGCCGCCAAAAAG
>JABMSA010000530.1 GCA_013202185.1 Planctomycetota bacterium | reverse complement strand
CGATGTATGAGAGCGAGCCCTCGATTTCGCGGTGCTCGGATTCTTCGTCGGAGAGCGCCGTGCGGCAGCGTGGCACCAGTTGATTATGTAGCTGTCGCGATAGACCAGGTTCTTGTTGTAGAGGAAAACAAAGACCTCTCGCACTGCCCGTGACAGGCCTTCGTCTAGTGTGAAGCGCTCGCGGGCCCAATCGCACGAGCATCCCAGCCGCTTGAGCTGCGATGTGATGATGCCGTGGTGTTCGTGTTTTGTTTGCCATACGCGCTCGATGAACTTTTCGCGGCCGAGCTCGTCGCGGGTGATGTTCTCTTCCGCGAGTTTTTTTTCGACGACGTTCTGTGTTGCGATGCCGGCGTGATCGGTTCCGGGCTGCCAGAGCGCGTTGTATCCCTGCATTCGGCGCCAGCGGATGAGGATGTCTTGGAGGGTGTTGTTGAGCACGTGCCCGAGTGTGAGCATGCCGGTTACGTTGGGCGGCGGTATGACGATCGTGTAGGGCGTGCGTGCGGCGTCGGGCTCGGCGTGAAAGAAGCCGTTTTGCTCCCAGAATTCGTACCATCGTGATTCGGCATCTGCCGGTGAGTATCTCGTGCTCAGCTCGAGTTTCATTTCGCTTTCCATCTGTCAGTGCTCTTCGGGGAATGCCCCGGGGATGTGCGTTATGCCGGAGTAGCTTCGCTCGTTCTCGGGCTTGTCCAGCTCGAAGGCGTCGTGCACCGCCCGCATTGCATCGGCGGCGCGGTCCTCCCCGACCACGCACGAGATCTTGATCTCGGACGTGCTGATCATCTGGATGTTTATCTCCTTGTCGGCGAGCGCGCGAAACATTTTCTCGGCCACGCCGGAATGGCTTCGCATCCCAACGCCGACCACCGAGATCTTGGCGATGCTGTCGTCGGACGTGACGCCGGCGGCGCCGAGCTGCTTTGCGGCCATGTTGCAGGCATCGAGCGCATCGGGAAGATCGCTTTTCATTACCGTGAAGGTCACGTCGGCCTTGCCGTCGCGGCCAACATTCTGAATGATCATATCGAGGTTCACGTTGCGGCTGGCCACCGCGCCGAGTATCCTGGCTGCGATGCCGGGCTGATCCGGCACACCGATGACCGTCACTTTTGCTTCGTTGCTGTTGAGGGCGGCGCCTCGAACAATTACCGCTTCCATCTCGTCGGACTCCTCTGTTATAACGGTTCCGGGAGTATTGTTAAAACTTGATCTGACGCACAGCGGCAGCTTGAACTTCTTGGCCAGCTCGACTGCTCGCGGATGCAACACACCCGCGCCCATGCTGGCCAGCTCGAGCATCTCGTCGTGGTATATTCTATCGAGCTTGCGGGCGTTTGGCACAATGCGGGGATCGGCGCTGTACACGCCGTCGACGTCGGTGTATATCTCGCACAGGTCGGCCTTGATGGCGGCCGCCAGCGCCACGGCGGTGGTGTCGGATCCGCCGCGCCCCAGGGTCGTTATCTCAGCCCTAACGGTAACGCCCTGAAAGCCCGCACCGATGACGACGTTGCCCGCGTTCAGCTCCTCCTCGATGCGGCCGGGCTGGATGTCGGCTATGCGCGCCTTACCGTGCGAATCGTCGGTGAAAATGCCCATCTGGCTGCCAATGAGCGATATCGCCTTGTGGCCGAGCTTGTTGATCGCAATGGCCATGAGCGCCACCGATATCTGCTCGCCGGTCGACACGAGCATGTCCAGCTCGCGCCTCGACGGGTTCTCATCAATCTCGTAGGCCATTTCGTAGAGCTTGTCGGTTGTGTCGCCGCGAGCCGAGACAGTGGCGACAACGCGATTGCCGTCGAGCTTGGCCTGCACTATACGGCGTGCCGCCGCCAGGCAGTGCTCGGCATCGGCCACCGATGTGCCCCCGAATTTCATTACGACCGTCGGCATTCAAACGGCCCCTTTCTATTGATCGTCTTGTGCGATAGTTTTCACCGGCTGCGCCGCAACGGCGATTCCAAGCATATCATGTTATCAGGCCCACAGTCGGGAATCAAGCTAAATGCACGGCTGCCTCAATGCCGCCATGACCGTCTTGGGAACGAGACGGATTTTCCCTTGACTTGAAAGCAGGTCTGTGTACACTACCCGTCTTGCCGGGTCGCAACGCCCGGCGCTGTTCTCGCCGGCACAGCCTCATGGCTAATGGAGGTGGAAGTGTAAATGCTCAGTACCTTTGCCGAGCAAGTTCTATGAGAAAGGAAAATCCTGTGAGTGATCCAGGCAAAAAAATCGAAGTCGTCAACGGCAACAAGCGAGCGGTTTTCGAACGCACCGAAGAGGGTTGGACGCCCGGGTGGTTCTGCGAGGGCGACCGCCAAATGCTGCGGTTCAACGACCACCTGTGGCTCACGTTCAGCCACGTACGCGTGGCCGCCGCCGATGAAGCCGAAACCCTCCCCGACGGCGGCGCGGTCTTCCGGGGGATGACCCTCTACGGCAAGACCGAAGTGCCCTGGAGCGTTACCGTGCAGCCCGATCCGCTCGGTAGCGGATTCCTCGTGGAAACGTCCTTCACACCCGAGAAAACAATCGAGCTGGTCGAGGCGTACTCCACATACGAAACGCCATACGACTACAAAGGCGATGAGGTAGTTACCAGCGTAATCGGCATGAACCCGGTCTACAAGTGGAACGGCCCCGAAATGGAGTCGCCGCCCATCTGGAAACAACCCGGCTGGCTTTACGCCCGCCAGGAATCGGCGCGCATCACCGGCCCCTGCAACGCGCCCTTCATCTGCCAGTCGCTAGTGCCGCCGGCCGGCCACCCCCCTCGGCACATTTCGATCGTGGGCGACTGGACCGTCTGCCGTGGGCGCGATGTCTTCGCAACACCGACGCGCAACTCGCCTATCGGCCCGCCCTCCCCATTCAACCATCCTGCCGACCTCCGCAGCTACAAGTACATCGTCGCCGCCATAAACTGGTCAGGCTCCTGGGCGAAAGACCCCAACGTGATTTTCAGGGGCGGCGAGCCGCATCGGCAGCGCCTCTCGATCAACTTCAGCGCCCAACTGCCCGGCGCCACCAACGACGAACTCTACCTCGAGGCGTGGGAACGCGCCTGCGCATTCAGCTTCCCGAAAGACGGCAGGATCGAGGCCAACGAAAGAGCAGCCGCACGCGGCGTCTCGTGGCAATCGGCCACCGAATGGATGCACGATAAATTTCGCGGCAACTTCTCGCGCTTCTTCTTCGACCCCGATAAGGGACACGGCGGCTACGCACTCGGATCGCGGCCGCAAGCGTGGGACGTCTACCACTGGGGCGCCTGGCGCCAATGGGGCGGGCCGCTGCACTATCGGGCGGCCGTGCTCGGCGACGACAAACTCGCCGAACGCTGCGAAGTATACGACGCACGCTTCGCCGAGCACCAAAAAGAAAGCGGCGGCGGAGGCGTGGGCCCCGGCCTGATGCCCGGCATCTGGTGGATACACAGGCAAGGCGGAACTGGCCCCTACGCCGACGCACTCAGGCGCCTGCTCGATAACTCCTACAAAGACTCAATCGCCGAAAACGGCAAAACACGCAAGATGGACTGGGGATTCCACTGCGTCGTCGCAGAGGCATTATTCCTGGGCTACCTCACCTGGGGAGAAACAGCCTACCGCGACCAGGCCGAGATACTCATCAACGAGATCAACCCACGGCTCGACTACAACTTCTGGAGCTTCAACTGCGGCGCCGCCGTCAGCCTCATCCACGGCGGACAGGTGCGCTCTCACGGCCACAGCCACGGCATCGTCGCAAACATGCTCGCCCATCAAGTACTCGGAGGCGAACAGTACCTCACCGCCGCACGCCGCTTCGCACGCTTCTTCCTTTCGCTGTGCTACGCCAACCACAACGGCTCGAAAGACCCCGAGTTCGACTTCCGTGGCTGGTGCAACGGCTCCAACGGCGGCCGCGACCAGATCGCCGAGTTCCCGCCATGGGAGACCGCCATCGGCCTCCTGGGCATCGCCGGCCTCATGGCCAAGGTCGACCTCGAGCCCGGCCTCCACGACGTGCTCTGGTACTTCACACGCACGGGCCTGGCACAATACCCAGCCGCGCGAACGCTCAAGCGAATACTCGGCGAAGACTATTCCGTGCAATACGTGCCCCGCAAGGAAATCGCGAGCGAGCAAGACTTCTACGACGCCAGCGAATATCTGTCGTACGAAAATCCATCCGACCAAACCCTCCAGGCAAACTACCAGGCGGCCGACGGCCTGATGGTGGAGCTGGTCATGGGCGGAGGGCTCGCCCGCGCAGCCGACGACCGGCTCGGCGTCTTCGTGCCCGGCGCCGCCCTGCTCGATATGCAGCAACTAACCGAGCGCGAAGTGCATGTGTGGAATCCGCTCGGCGAGGAAATCCGGTCGGCCGTAACGGTCACCTGGCCCGACGGCTCGTCGGTTGAGCAGCCCGTGGCCGCGCCGCCCCGGCAGGCCATGAAGCTGCGCTTTGTCAAGTAGAACTTGTGATCGAGAATTGAAGCGGACGCCGCCACGGGTTTCGACCCGTGACGGCCCCTCAGTGTGCGTTTTATACGCCCTTATTATTCCCGCGTATAAATCTTCTCCGTAAACCACTGCCATTCCACCACTTAAGCCCTGCACGGCCAAAACAGCTCGCCAAAATGCAGGGCATTTTACGGAGACAATGGGAACCAGAGCCCAAAGATGCAGGAT
>JABMSA010000529.1 GCA_013202185.1 Planctomycetota bacterium | reverse complement strand
CTTTGCCGTGGAAATGAATGTACTTGTGATTATTGTGGGAGGGAAACTTTTTGCAAAAAGTTTCCCCCCACACCCCCCTTCAAAAAACTTTTGGGCTTTCAGAGGGGTGTGCTTGCGAATTGTCGTCCGGCCTCCGTCTCGACATCCGAATCGTCGTCGTCGTCCTCGTCGTCCTCGTCGTCGATCCGGCCGCAGACGCCAGGCAGCCCCACGCCCCAAAACGCACGTCGAAAACGCGCCGGGCGCGTGTTATAATTGTGTGCGATGACCCGAGCAGATGATGAGAACCGGATCGATGCAAGGCATGGACAATTCGCTCCAGCTTTTTCACCCTCTCACGCGGGCGTGGTTCGTCGAGCGCTACGGTGCGCCTACCGATGTGCAGGCCAGGTCGTGGCCCGAGATCGCCGCCGGCAGGCACGTGCTGATAACCGCACCCACCGGCAGCGGCAAAACACTCACCGCGTTTCTGTGGGCGCTCGATAAACTCGCCACGGGCACATGGCAGCGAGGCCGGGCCGCCGTGCTGTATGTGTCGCCGCTCAAGGCGCTCAACAACGACATCCGCCGCAACCTCACAGGGCCGCTGTCGGAGCTTCGCGAGGTCTTCGACCGGGCCGGCGAGCCCTTTGCCGAGATCAGCGTGCTCACGCGCAGCGGCGACACCGAGCAGGCCGAGCGCAGGAGAATGCTCAGCCATCCGCCCGAGATACTGATCACCACGCCCGAGAGCCTCAACCTGATGCTCACGTCGCGCAAATCGAGAGAACTGTTCACCGGCATCACCACCGTAATCCTCGACGAGATTCACTCGGTAGCGGGCACCAAGCGCGGCACGCACCTCATCACCGCCGTCGACCGCCTCGTGCCCCTGGCGGGCGAGTTCCAGCGGATCGCACTGTCGGCCACCGTCAAGCCGCTCGAGGTCGTCGCCGACTTCATCGGCGGCCGCGTCATGCAAGACCGCAACGGCCGCGTCGAATACAGCAAGCGCGACGTCACCGTGGTGCAGTCGATCCATTCGAAACGGTATGACGTTGCCGTGCGCACGCCGCCCGACGGCCCCGACCTGACGAAGGGAACGCACTGGCCGGAGCTGGTGCAAGAGTTCAAGAAGATCATCCGCCGCAACAGGTCGACGCTCATGTTCACCAACAGCAGGCGGCTCTGCGAGCGGATAAGCCTGATGATCAACGAGGACGAAGACCGGCCGGTGGCGTATTCGCATCACGGCTCGCTGTCGCGCGAGACGCGCGTGGTCGTCGAGGAGCGGCTCAAGCGCGGCGAGCTTGCCGCCATCGTCGCGACAACATCGCTCGAATTGGGCATCGACGTCGGCGCGCTCGACGAGGTAGTGCTGATCGAAACGCCGCCGTCGGTGTCGTCGGCGGTCCAGCGCATCGGCCGGGCCGGCCACAACGTCGGCGAGATCAGCAGGGGGATGCTGTTTCCAACGTACGGCACCGACTTCCTCAACGCCGCAGTGATGAGCCGCAGCATCGTGGCGCAAGACATCGAAAGCGTGCGGCCGATCGCCAATCCGCTCGACGTGCTCGCACAGGTCATTGTTTCAATGACGGCAACCGAAGTGTGGGACGTCGACAGGCTGCACGCCTTCCTGCGGACCAGTTATCCGTACCGCGATCTTTCGCGCGAGCATTTCGACATCGTGCTCAACATGCTGGCGGGCCGCTACGCCGAAACGAGGATACGCGAGCTGAAGCCGCTGGTGTCCGTCGACCGCATCGACAACACCGTCGCCGCCCGCGAGTATGCTGCTCGGCGGATATACCTGTCGGGCGGTACGATCCCCGACCGCGGGTATTTCACACTTCGGCTGGAGGGCTCGGGTGCGCGCATCGGCGAGTTGGACGAGGAGTTCGTGTGGGAAAGCTCGGTGGGCGCCAGGCTCACCCTCGGCACGCAAACATGGCAGGTGCGAAAGATCGACCACAACGACGTCACCGTTGTACCCGCCGATACGGCAGCTTCCGCCGCCCCTTTCTGGCGCGCGGAAGCGCTCAACCGCGACTATCATCTTTCCGAACGGATCGCCGAGTTCCTCGAGCAGGCCGACGCGGCGCTCGACGATCCGCAATTCGTGCGCAGGCTGCAAGCTGACTACTTCATGAATGAAGACGCCGCAGAGGCGCTCGTGCGTTTTCTGCAGAGGCAGAAGAACCTGACGCGCGCGGCGCTCCCGCACAGGCATCACTTGCTCGCCGAGCGCTGCCGCGACAGCGCCTCCGGCGAGAGCAGCCACGTGATAATTCACACGCTGTGGGGCGGCCGTGTGAATCGACCCTTCGCAATGGCGCTGTCGGCCGCGTGGGAAAGAAAACACGGCTCCCAGCTCGAGACCATCGCAAACAACGACGCGGTCGCGGTGATGCTCGGCGACGACGTCAGCGTGAAGGAGCTTCTTTCGCTGGTGAAAGCGCCGGACCTCGAGGAACTGCTGCGGCTCGAGCTGGCGGGCAGCGGCTTCTTCGGCGCGCGCTTCCGCGAGAACGCCGCCAGGGCACTTCTTCTCGTGCGCAAATCGTTCAGGATGCGCATGCCGCTGTGGCTCAACCGCCTGCGGTCGAAGAAGCTCCTCGACGCCGTATCGCGGTACGACGACTTTCCGATCGTCCTCGAAACGTGGCGAACGTGCCTGCAGGATGAATTCGACGTCGCGGCGCTCCGCCGGCTGCTCGGCGAATTGAACACCGGCGAGATACAGGTCACGGAAGTCGAAACGATTGCGCCGTCACCTTTCGCACAGAGCATAGTTTGGGGCCTCACCAATCAGTACATGTATCACGACGACACACCGCATCGGCGCGGCGCGGGGAGCCTCGACCGGGATCTGGTAAAGGAGCTTGTGTTCTCGCCTGAGCTGCGGCCCGAGATCCCCAACGGCCTGATCCGGAACTTCCAGGAGAAGCTCCAACGCACCGCACCCGGTTATGCGCCGCGAACGCCCGTCGAACTGCTCGAGTGGGTGAAGGAGCGTCTGTTCATACCCGAATCCGAGTGGGAGCGGCTGCTGACGGCCGTGGAACGCGACGGCGGCGCACCTGCGAAAGATATCGTCGAGCCCGTGGCAGACAAGATGGCGAAGGTTGGCCTGCCGGGCTGCGCGGCGCGCGGCGTGGTTGCACTGGAGTGCCTGCCGCGGCTTCTCGGCGCGTTTGGATTTTCGGCCGACGATCTCGCATGCACGCGGGCGCTGTCGGATGAAGCCATAGCGATTGATCTCTCGAAGGCGGCGGCGCCTGCGGAAGCGGACGAAACGCCGGAGGAGCGCGACGCCCTGGCCGACTGGCTCGGCGAGTGGCTGCAATTCTATGCTCCGGTGGGCGAGGAGTTCATCGGTCAGACGTTCGGCCTGCACGAAGAGCGCGTTGCAGAAGTTCTGGAAACGCTGGCGGGCGCGCGGAATCTCGTAATCGATCGCCTCAGCGAAGGGGCCGAACAGACGGAAATATGCGACAGCGAGAACCTCGAGTGCCTGCTGCGCATGGCTCGTGCGGCGGCTCGGCCGGCTTTCCGCCCGCTGCACGAGAAGCATCTGCCGCTGTTCGTTGCAGCGCATCAGGGCCTCACGGCGAGGGGCGGCAGCGTTGAGCACTTGCAGGATGCCCTCGAGAAACTCTTCGGCTACCCGGCGCCCGCCGAGCTGTGGGAAAAGGATATCCTGCCGGCGAGGCTCTCGCCGTATATGACAGCGTGGATGGATTCATTGATGCAGCAAAGCGGGCTGATGTGGTTCGGGCGCGGCAAGAAGAAGATCGCGCTGTGCCTTCCTCAGAACATTGATCTTTTCTTCGAAGATGCCGAGCAGCCGGAGGAAGGGGAGGGCGGCCCGGCCGGCGACATCCTGCCCGACCCCTCCGGGCGCTACAGCTTTGCCGGCCTGCTGAAGCAAACGGGCAAAAGCTCCGCCGAGCTGACGGCCGGCCTGTGGGATGCTGCATGGCGCGGGGCGGTGACCAACGACTCGTTCGTGGCGCTGCGCATGGCCATCGAGAGCAACTTCCGCGCGTCGGAAGTGCCCCGGCGCAAGCGACATCGCGCGGGCAGGGGCGGGCGGGCACGGTGGGGGGCGTCGCGCCCGTTTGCCGGCAACTGGCATATCCTCGAGCGGCCGCCGCCCGCGGCTGATGCTCTCGAGCGCGACGAGCTGGCCAAGGAGCGCGCACGAGTTCTTCTCGACCGCTACGGAATCTTGTTTCGCGAGCTGATCGCCCGCGAGCTGCCGGGCCTGCGGTGGGGGAGCCTCTTCAGGGCCCTGCGGCTGATGGAGCTTTCAGGAGAGGCGCTCGCCGGCTGCTTCTTCGAGGGCATCACCGGCTTGCAGTTTGTGTCGCACGATGCATGGCGGCGCCTCCAGGAACCGATGCCCGAAGACGCGATCTTCTGGCTGAACGCCGCCGACCCGGCTTCGCTGTGCGGCACGGCGCCGGAGGCCGGCGATCATCTGCGCTCGGAACTGCCGGCCCGGCTGCCCACCACGCACCTCGTTTATCACGGGTCGAAGCTGGCGATGATCTCGAGGAAGCAGGGCAGGGAGCTGCAGATCAACGCCGCCGCCGCCGACCCTCGCCTGCCGGAATGCCTCTCGCTTTTCGACGAATTCCTCAACAGGCAGTTTCAGCCCGCAAAGGCCATCACGATAGAGACCATCAACGGCGACCCCGCCCACACAAGCCCCTATCTGCCAGTGCTGCAACAGATATTCAACACCTCCGCCGACTACAAGGGCGTGAAGCTCTGGAAGACGTTTTGATAGAGAGGTGGGACAGGCTTCCAGCCTGTCGAATAGTCAGACAGCCAAGATGGCTGTCCCACAAGGGATGTCTTCGACCTTGTGGGTAATGCTCAGGGATGGGAAGCGGGTGAAGTCAATTCATCCCTTCGCGGCGACGGCATCGAGTGTTTGCCGTATCTTGTCGCGGAGTTCGTCCGGGCTGAAAGGCTTGGCGAGCAG